>DASVCP010000122.1:0-10369 GCA_036381555.1 Gammaproteobacteria bacterium | reverse complement strand
TATGCGTTCGAAAGCAGTTTGCCCGACGGGCGGGGTCTGAACAGTTACGGCACCGCGCTATGGTGGACCGCGATGATTATGACGACCATGGGTTCCGAGTACTGGCCTCAAACCACCGAGGGCCGCATGTTATGTTTTGTGCTGGCCTTGTACAGTTTCGGCGTGTTCGGGTACGTGACGGCGACGCTGGCGACGTTTTTCATCGGCAGCGACGCGGAAAGCGATGAGGCCGAGATTGCAAACACGAGATCAATAGAAGCATTGCGCAAGGAGATAAAAGCCTTGCACCAAGAAGTTTTAAAAGTTAACCACAGAGGGCACGGAGAACACGGAGAATAAAAAATCAAGTCTGACCGGTACGGGACAAGCATGGGGAGGTGAGTCAATTGCGCTAATCCGGATTGTGCCTTGTATCTGAATTGAGGGGCTCAATACGATACTTCCAATTGGGTTTTCATTTAATTTTCTCAGTGATCTCTATGTTCTCTGTGGTTAATGCATTTTTGGGTTTTCAATTCATGGTGTACACTTCATTCAATGACTAAAAGCTCCGTCCTTTATCTATCGCATGGCGGTGGTCCTTTGCCGCTGCTGGGAGATGTGCGCCATAAGGAAATGGTCCGTTTTCTCAAGGAGGTGACGCCGGCGCTGGGGAGACCGGCGGCGATCCTGGTGGTCAGCGCGCACTGGGAGGAGAGCAGACCCACGATCACTGCGGGGAAGTCTCCCGCCTTGATATACGATTATTACGGATTTCCCAAGGAGTCGTACGACGTTCAGTATCCCGCACCAGGCGATCCCGACTTGGCCGGCAAGGTGGCGAACCTGTTGCGGTCTCAGGGTTTTGACGCAGAGTTGGATGAGCAACGCGGTTTTGATCACGGCGTGTTCGTGCCGTTGAAGCTCATGTATCCGGACGCGGATATTCCCTGTGTGCAACTGTCGTTAATCAACAGCCTGGATCCCGAAGCGCATATCCGCATGGGCAAGGCGCTAACGGCGTTGAGAAACGAAAACGTGCTTGTCGTCGGTTCGGGGTTTTCATTTCACAATCTCGGGGCATTCTTTTCGCCGCCACACGCCGAGCTGCAATCCTGTAACGATTCTTTTCAACAGTGGCTGCTTGATACTTGCTCCAATGAACAACTTGCGGAAGCAGAGCGCGAGCAAAGGTTGATCCATTGGCATCAAGCTCCCGGCGCGCGTTCGTGTCATCCGCGGGAAGAACATTTGCTGCCCCTGCACGTCTGCTACGGTACTGCCGGCACGTCGGTAAAGCAGGTATTCGAATTCGAAATAATGGGCTTCAACTCCACCGGGTTTCTTTGGTAAAGACAAAAAATATTTAACCACAGAGGGCACGGAGAACACAGAGAGAGAAAACTGAAAAAAACCGCATTAAAAATATTGTAACTTTCAAGAAGTTCAAAATCTCTTTGTAATTTTTTTGCTTGGATGTTTTGACTCTGTGTGCTCTGTGCCCTCCGTGGTTAATTGGTTTTATTTAACAGGCAATAATTCCATTTCGGATTTGAGCTTGCCGTCTTTGAAGCTTTGAACCTTGACAGGCAGGTAATTCAGTGTCGGCGAGTACCAGCCGACGGTTTCGCGGGAACCGTGTTTTCTCACCAACTTGACGGCGTCGAATTCGCCGGCCGGCACCTTGACGTTTTCCTGGCCGGCATGGCTGTAGGTTTGAGTTTCGACTTTGGTCTCGTCGAGCACATGGTAGGTTATTTCAGAGAAACTTGACTTAAGCGCCAGGATCAGCGCCAGTGTCACCGCGTGTTCGTTGAGAGTGTTGTCTTTTAACTCAACCGAAGTGGTTTCGTCCCGGTCTTTCACCTTGGCGACGGCCTGTTCCCAGTCGAATTCGGTCTGCAGGTCCTTGCCGTGTTCGTCGCCGCTGCGCAGGTACCTGTAGTGTACAGGTTGAATCCCGTTTTCGCCTGTGATCAACAACGTGCTTTCCGTGATTGTGTCTTTGCTCAGCATCGCGGCCAGTCCCGCGGCTTCAGCGTGTGTTTCAAAGCGCCAGCGATCGTTTTCCCGCGTCAGCGACAGACGGATTTTGCCAATCGTCAGGCCTTTTTTCTTGAGCGCGTAGTCGGCGGAGAACGGGTTCAGTACAGGCTTTTGGTGGTGATGGTGGGCGTGGTGGCCGGCATGGGACTCGGATGAGGAGTGGGCGTAGGCGGCGTTGCAGAGCAGACTTGCAAACAGCAGCAGTCCCGGGTAGAGAATGTGAGTATTCTGAATTGAGAATTTCATTCGTTATCCGTTGTTTTGCAGTGGTTCATGGGCCGGTCGATAGTACAACGGTTTTTCCAACGGTTGTCCGTCAAACACCGCCAGATTGCCGGCCATGCGCAGCCGTCCGGCGGCATACCAGTCTACGACCCGCGGATAGTAAATATGTTCCAGGTGTTGCACCCGTGCCGCCAGTCCGTCCGGTGTATCTTCCGGTTGAATGCTCAGTTCCGCCTGCAAAACAACCGGGCCGCTGTCCAACTCCTCGGTGACAAAGTGTATGCTCATGCCGTGAAGGGCATCGCCCGCTTCCAGCGCCCGTTGATGTGTGTGCAGGCCGCGATACTTGGGTAACAGTGAAGGATGAATGTTGAGCATCCGGTCGCGATAATGGCGGATGAAGGCGGGTGTCAGGATGCGCATGAAGCCGGCCAGAACGATCAAACCGGGTTGATAACGGTCGATGGTTTCGATCATGGCCTGGTCGAACGCGTCGCGGTCGGGAAATGCTCGGTGGGCGATGCAGTGATGCGGAATATCGGCTCGTTGGGCGCGATGCAGACCGAATGCATCGTCACGGTTGGAGATGACGGCGGCGATGTCAAACGCACAGCCGGGTGTGGCGGCGGCATCAATCAGTGCCTGAAGGTTGCTGCCGTTGCCTGATATAAGTACGACGATTTTCAGTTTTGTTCCGGGTTTTCCGGATTCCTGTAAAGGCATCTCGGGGATGAAATTAATGATTGATTTGAATGGAAGGCTCGGCGTCCGGTGACGACTCGATACGGCCGATGCTGAAGACCCGCTCACCCTGCCCGGCAAGTTCCGCGACCACCGCTTCGGCGTCGTTACGGCCGACGCAAAGCACCATGCCGATTCCGCAATTGAACGTGCGGTACATTTCGTTGGGGCCGACATTGCCCTGCGCCGCCAGCCATTTGAACACCTCGGGCCGGGGCCAGCTGTTATCGTCGATCACCGCCCGGGTATGCTCGGGCAGCACGCGCGGAAGGTTTTCCAGCAGCCCGCCGCCGGTGATATGGGACAGGGCATTAATGGTGAATTTTTCCAGCAGTTTGAGTATGGGTTTCACGTAAATGCGGGTTGGGGCCAACAAGGCGTCTGCCAGGGTGGTATCGCCGCAGGGTTGCTGAAGGTCGGCCTTGCTGCGTTCGACGATTTTCCGGATCAGCGAGTAGCCGTTGGAATGCGGGCCGGACGAAGCCAGGCCCAGCAACACGTCACCGACGTTCACTTTGCTGCCGTCAATCAGCCGATCGCGTTCGACAATGCCCACGCAGAAACCGGCGAGATCGTAGTCGCCGTGTTGGTACATGCCGGGCATTTCCGCGGTTTCGCCGCCTATTAACGCGGCGCCGGCCTGTTCACAGCCCCGGGCGATGCCGTTGATGACGGTTTCAGCCACATCAACGTCGAGTTTGCTGGTGGCATAGTAGTCGAGAAAGAACAGCGGCTCGGCGCCCTGTACCAGGATATCGTTCACGCACATCGCCACCAGATCAATGCCGATGCTGTCGTGCCGGTTGAGCTGTATGGCGAGTTTCAGTTTGGTGCCGACACCGTCGGTGCCGGATACCAGCACCGGATTCTGGTAGCCGTCCGGCAGAGCGAACAGGCCTCCGAATCCACCCAAGCCGCCCAACACTTCCGGGCGCAGGGTGCGTTTGACGGCGGGTTTGATTCTTTCAACCAGGGCGTTGCCGGCGTCAATATCGACGCCCGCATCGCGGTAACTTAGCGAATCCGGGAGTTTTGTGTCAGGCATGCTTTAACTTTCGAAGTCGACGTGAAAGGTTGGGGATTTTACACTGCGAGGCGCAATTCGGCAGTATTGTGGAAGAGATATTTCCTTTGGGCGCGTTTACTGTTAAATCCGGGCTTGCAACGGTAAGATATGCCGCTTTGCCGCTGTCCGGAAAATCAACGATGCATTATTGCCATTTTTTTTCAGGCCGCATCATGCGCCGGTTGTTGCCGGGTTGCGTGGTCGCGGGGATTTACTTACTCGGCTCCATCGGTTATGCCGTGGAGGTCAAGGACCTTTTTGAAACGCAAGTGGCGGTTGAAGATCAGTCTTCCGCCAAACGCGCCGAAGCCTTCCAGGCCGCCCTCGGTAATGTATTGATTAAAATATCCGGTTCACGCGATATCCAGGCTGCGCCGGGGATAGAGGCGGTTACCAAAAACGCGGCTCGTTACGCACGACGCTATCATTATCTGGAAAAGCCGACAGAGGCGGCTGGGGAGCCGGCGGGCGCGAAAACGCCGGATGAGGCGAAGCAGCTGTATATCGCGGTCGAATTCGACGGCGAAGCCTTGCAGCGGGTGTTGCGCGAGGCCGGTCTTCCCGTCTGGAGCGCCAACCGTCCACAGGTACTGGTGTGGCTGGGCGTTGACCGGGGGCCCCGTGATCGTTTTATTGTTTCCGAAGACAGCGGCGAGGATATCGGTGAATCGCTGATGGAAGCGGCCCGACGGCGAGGGTTGCCGCTGATTCTTCCGCTGATGGACCTTGAAGATCGGCGACGCGTGACCTTTGTCGATATCAGTGCCGGTTTTGCGGACACCTTATCCCGCGCTTCCGAACGTTACAATGCCCAAACCGTTCTCGTCGGACATGCCAGTAGAGGCCGTGGTGACGACTGGTCGGTAGAATGGACGGTGTTGCGGGACAATGTATCCACCGGCTGGCGCGAATCGGGCGTGGATTTGCAGCAGGCCATCGATTCCGGCGTGGACGGGCTGGCGGATATCCTGGCCTCGCGCTATGCGCACAGTTCCAGCGGTGGCGAACTGGTGCAGTACATCGTCGCGGTGGAGGAGGTTGCCTCCCTGGATGATTACGCCGCTGTACTGATTTATCTCGAAAACCTGGTATTCGTCGAGGACGTAACTCCGGTCAGCCTGGAATCCGGCCAGGTTTATTACCGGGTGACCATGCGGGGCGCGTTACGGGAACTGGAAAGGTCGCTGGGTTTGATGCCCTCGCTGAGGCCGGTGGCTGTCGTGCCCGAGAACCCGCCTCCCCTAACGGCACAACCGTTCGGCTCGCCGGTTACCGAAGCGACGGACGTGCAGCCATCCGTCCGCGAACGGGTGGACTTGCGCTATCACTTCGTGGTTCGCTAAAACAGTGCACGGGACGGGTTGTGGCGCGGGGCGGTTATGAGCGTCCAGTTACCGCTGAACATCCAACTGCCGGAATCGGCGAATTTTGATACTTACGTATCCGGCGACAACGGGTTATTGCTTGAGTTGCTGCGGCAGTGTTCAGCCGGCCGGGGCGAGATGCAAATTTATTGCTGGTCCGAACCGGGATTGGGCAAAACCCATTTATTACAAGCCTGTTGCCACAGCGCCGCCGGCCAGGGGCGTTTGCCCTGTTATTTGCCGTTGGATGAGTTGCTGGGTCGGGATGAGGGCAAGGACGGCGTAGGACCCGATATTCTCGATAACCTTGAGTCGGTCGATCTGCTTTGTCTTGACGGTCTGCAACGGATAACCGGCCGGTTGTTGTGGGAGCAAGCCCTGTTTTCGTTGATTAACCGTTGCAGGGGGAAAGGCACCCGGCTGGTGTTTGCCGCCGGCGCCAATATCCATGAATTGGGCCTGCGGTTGCCGGACCTGGCCTCGCGGTTGAGTTGGGGGCCGGTGTTTCAAATCAAACCGCTTGGCGATGACGGCAAGTTGCTTGTGCTGCAGGGCCGGGCGCAACGACGCGGAATCGAATTGTCCGACGAAGTGGGCCTATACATGCTCCGACGCTTTCCGCGCGACATACGGTTTCTGTGCGACGTGCTGGACACCCTCGACCGCGCCTCGCTGGCCGCGCAACGGCGGGTGACCATCCCTTTCATTAAGGCGGTTTTCGAGAATCTTTAAGTTATTATGATTCTATCCGCAGATTAACGCAGATTGCGCAGATAAAATTCACTTCAGGAAGAGAAAACCGGATTGGGCTAAAACTCAGGCATTTGCAAGCCTCGAAAAGCCTCTTGAAACATTATCTGCGTTCATCTGTGGATAAGTCTTGTGGTTTCCCTGTTTTGACATACAGCAACGCGCCGGTGAACCAGGCCAGGCTGAAGACGATCATCAGCCAGCCGTACAGGCGGTCGACCGGATCGCTGTAAGCGTCTCCGACGCCGATTACGAAATACGCCAGCGACAGCATGCTGGACCAGGCATGAGTGTAACGCCGCCCATGCAGCAGGCCGCGCAGGGGAAACAGCATGGGGATCAGCAGTACGATCAATACCAGAGCTACCGGGTAGCGTTGCGGCGGCGCGATAATTGTGTTCCATACGAGAATCAGGGCCAGCAGGGCCAGATAGCCCCCCAACGCCTGCCGGCGGTAAAAAGCGTTCATCGTTTAAGCTTATCGGCTATGGCGGCCACCCGCTTACCCAGCGCTCTTGCAAGTTCCTTTTCGGATTCGCTCAAGGTACTGTCGTCGTTCACGGCGACATGGCTGGCCCCGTAAGGCGTACCGCCCGTGCGGGTGGTCGTCAACGACGGTTCGGTGTAAGGCAGACCTACAATAATCATACCGTGATGGATTAATGGCAGCATCATCGACAGCAGTGTGGTTTCCTGGCCGCCGTGTAGACTACCGGTGGAAGTGAAGACGGCAGCGGGTTTGCCGGCAAGCGATCCGGTCATCCATTGGTCGATGGTGCCGTCCAGAAAATATTTCAAGGGCGCCGCCATGTTACCAAAGCGGGTGGGACTGCCCAGGATCAAGCCGTCACAGTTAGTCAGGTCTTCCGCTTGCACGTAGGGCGCACCGGTTTCGGGCACCGCCGGGGCGGTTTGCTCGGCGACAGTCGATACAGGCGGTACCGTGCGCAGCATCGCATAGGCACCCTGGATCTCCTCGACGCCCCGTGCAACCTGCCGGGCCAGGTTGGCCGTCGACCCGTCACGGCTGTAGTAGATGATGAGAATCTTCGTCATGGCAGTATGGATAAAACGTTTTCGGGAGGGCGACCGATAACGGCCCGGTTACCTATGACGACGATGGGTCTTTCGATCAGGATAGGGTTGCTGACCATCAGATCGATCCAGGCTTGCGCTTCCGAACCGTCGGGCGGCAACTCCAGCGTTTGATAAACAGGTTCCTTGATCCGGATCAGAGCTTGCGGTTCGAGTTGCAGCAGGCCGAGGATTTCCCGTAATGTTTTTGCGTCGGGAGGATTTTTCAGATAGTCGACCACTTGAGGTTGGATACCTCTTGCTTGCAGCAATTCCAGCGTCTGGCGTGATTTACTGCATCGAGGATTATGGTAGAGGATGGCTTGTGCGGCGTTCATACTGAAAAATCGGAGACGTTGAAAGGTAAGCGAAGTATTTTAGCAGCAAAGCGCTTCGCGGGGAGTTTCGGGTAGCCGGGCAGTTGCAGGATGTGCAGTATTTCCCCGGGAAAGCCTGGTTTAAAACAAGCCAAAGTTTGCATTACTTCACAATTTTGCGGGATAACCGGATAAATACTGTTATGGGCAGGGCGATTGCTTGACACTGCCGCATAAGAAAGGTAGCTTGTGCAAATTAATAACAAACTTGGATGTTCCGTTTTCTGGGAGACCCGCGCGATGAAGATTAATATACTGATAAAAAACCTGGGAATTCTTGCTCTAGTGTTGGGCGTGGCCGTGGGCTGTGCCAGCACTCCCGAACCTGAAGTTAACGAATCCGAACGTCAGGCCGCTGAAGCCATTGCTTCCGCTCAGGCGGCGATCGAGGAAGCCGCTTCCTTGGGCGCCGAGTGGCGTGATGCGCAAAGCGTGCTGGACGAGGCCAAGGCAGCCTACGAGGCCGGTGATTACGAAACGGCCATTTCGCTGGCGAACCAGGCCGAAAACATGGCCCGCGAGGCAATCGACGAATTGAACGCCGCCCGAAATGCCGAGCCCGAGATGGGCAGCTATGAGGTGGTGGCAGGCGACAACCTCTGGAATATCGCCGGCCAAAGCTCTGTTTACGGCAACCCGTATCAATGGCCGCTGATTTACAAGGCGAACAGGGGTAAAATCAGCGATGCCGACCTGATCTATCCCGGTCAGGTATTCGACATCGTTTCCTCGCCGTCAGCTTCCGAAGTCGATGCCGCTGTCAATCATGCCAGAACACGCGGCGCCTGGTCGGTCGGCGCAGTTGAGGCATCCGATGAGGCATACCTGGCTCAATAACAGGGTAAAGTAACACTCTTCAGCAATGCTGATGAAAAAAAAGGGGCCTTGTACGGGCCCCTTTTTTTATGTTCAGGAAGAACGGGCAGAAAACTGCTCCGTGCGTTTTCTGCACTTCTGACCGCCATGGAGCGGTGGAAATGCAGATTTTGCAGGAGCAAAAATCTGCCGCCATCCCTGGCGGTCGGCAGAAAACTGCTCCATGCATTTTCTGCACTTCCGCCATCCCTGGCGGTCGTATGCCCGGCCTGTGCCAGGAGGTGGCGCAGCGGCATTGTAATGCGGCTTGTTAGGTATGGCTTTGTTTTCAGGGAATTACCAAAACATGCGAGAATGCCGATATTATCGAATCAAGGGCCGGGTGCAGGGCGTGTTTTTCAGAGCCTCAACCCGGGAACAGGCCCTCGCGCGAAACCTTACCGGTTGGGTTAGAAATCTGCCCGACGGCGATGTCGAAGCGGTGGTTTGCGGACAAACCGCCGAATTGCAGGCGTTCGAAACCTGGTTGTGGCAAGGGCCGGAGCAGGCCAGGGTGGATGCGGTGCAGTCGGAGAAAGTGCAAGACGAAGGCTTTTCCGGTTTCGCGGTGCGCTAGGCCGAACGAAATCACCCGTACTCTGAGGTCTTGGAGGAGCACGCATGGTAAAAGCAGTATCCATTAAAGGGCAGGACAACCGGCTCGATCCGCTGGCGATTTTGTCTTCCCTGGAAGAGGAGGGCCTGCTCAGCCATGAAAAAGCCGACTTGATGCGCAATATCATCCGGCCTGGAGACCAGAAGACGCTGGGAGCCGTTGAGCTGTTGGCCAGCAAGAATCTCCCGCACGCCAGGTTGTCCGGCAAAAAACTCAGCTTGGATTTTTTATGCGAATGGCTGGCCGGTAAAGTCGGGCTGCCTTTTTTCAATATCGATCCTCTGAAAGTCGACGTGGCGTCCGTCACCGGTGTGATGTCCTATGCCTACGCGCAGCGTTTCGGTGTTCTGCCAGTCAAGGTGAGTGGTGAGAGTGTGATTGTGGCGACCGTGGAGCCGTTTCAAACCGACTGGAGTCAAGAGATTTCCAGGATCAGCGGCAGACCCGTGTCGCTGGTTATCGCCAATCCCGAGGACATTCGTCGTTACCAGGTTGAGTTTTATAACCTGGCCAAGAGTGTCAGGCAGGCCAAGGACCAGCAGGACCTGGTCGCCAGCAATGCCATACAGAACCTTGAACAGCTCATGGAGCTGGGCAAGAAAGGCAACCTGGACGCCAACCACCAGCACATCGTCAGTATCGTCGACTGGCTGTTACAGTACGCCTTTGACCAGCGCGCCAGTGATATTCACCTTGAACCCAGAAGAACGATGGGTAACGTTCGTTTTCGTATAGATGGCGTGATGCATCAGGTTTACGACATGCCCGCGTCGGTTATGACCGCCGTTACCAGTCGCATCAAGATTCTGGGGCGCATGGATGTGGCCGAAAAGCGGCGTCCTCAAGACGGCCGCTTGAAGACGCGCGATCAAAACGGCAACGAAGTCGAACTGCGGCTGTCGACCATGCCGACCGCGTTCGGTGAAAAGCTGGTTATGCGCATTTTCGATCCGGAAGTGGTTTCAAAGAGTTTCGACGAGCTGGGGTTTAGCAAGCAGGACGGGGAGAAATGGCAAAGCATGATCGAAAAGCCGCACGGCATTATTCTGGTCACGGGCCCCACCGGTTCAGGTAAAACCACCACGCTTTACTCGACCTTGAAACTGTTGGCGACGCCGGATGTAAACGTATGCACCGTTGAGGATCCGATTGAAAACATCGAGTCCCAGTTCAACCAGATGCAGGTTCAGCACAACATTGACCTGGATTTCGCCACCGGTGTGCGCACCTTGCTACGACAGGATCCCGATGTCATTATGATCGGCGAGATTCGTGA
>DASVCP010000121.1:0-8071 GCA_036381555.1 Gammaproteobacteria bacterium | reverse complement strand
AATCGGCCCCGCCTCCACGGTCCAAAAGGCTTCGACGGAGTTGCCGTCCAACTCGAACTCGGCGTTCGGGTTGCTGTTAAGCGCGAACTCATTAAATCCATAAGCCGAAGCAATCACGCTGAAGGAGCCGAACCTATACCCGCCTGCAACGCGGGTTGCAGCCGCGCCGTCAAACCGTGAATCGCCCAGTTCGGCGGTGCCTGCATCCAGTTGAAAAAAGATACCTGCCTGGGCCGGTACGGCGATCATGTGCAGTCCGAACAGGACGGCCAGATGGCGGCATCGACGGAGAAACTTAATATTCATGATATGGGGCCCTTTGTTGAAGAAATAACCTGGAATGAGTTATTATAGTTTTCGCTTCCGTACGGCGGGTTATATCTTCGCCAAAAAACGGACACAGTGCAACTTTTTTAATTATCCGCCTTTTTTGGACCCGCCAGCTTCAAAACCCTGCCTGGCCCTCATTCCACACTTCCGACTTTATGTCGGATTCGCGCATCCGGCCTGATTTACATTTACCTCTGCCGACCTCGCACGGCTCGTTCCCGGCCGAATACATATGCCCAGCCAGTTCCTGTCACTGCCGCAGATCCATACTTTTCTGCAGCCTTACCGCAAAGCATCTTGCAATCCCGCAAGCGCTGTAAACCGTTTATCTCTCAAGGTGTTAGAATATGTCCTCCATTTTTTAGAAGCAGCAACCCAAAAGGACAACCCCATGGCGCCTTCACTAGTCTTCAAACATTATCTGAAACGACTGGAAGCCATACTCGGCAAAATCGAAATTCACCGGGCCGAATGCGACAATGTGTTTAATGCCAGCTTATACCAAGACATGTTCCCGCTGCTTCAGCAGGCAAAGGTCGCTATCGGTTTTTCATTGCGTGCCTGTTGTCCGCTTGCGGGCATGGATATTGTTACATTCAAGGAAGACGAGATGACGCTTGGAGCCGTGCGAAACGAGTTGGCCGCAACCCTGGCCTTCATCGACAAAATCCCCATCGAGAATTTTGATGGTCATGAACGCCGCAAAGTTGAAACCGTCGCAGGCTTCGCGAAACACATTATGCCGGGCGAGGAGTACTACCAACTGTACGCACTGCCAAATTTCATGTTTCACCTGAGCGTCGTTTACGCCATTGCCAGATCCAAAGGCGTACCGCTAAGCAAGGGAGACTTTGACGGGTATCACGAGTACCCTGAAGGTTTCAGATTCTAAACTACCAAGGTTCACCGGTTATGGTTATCCATTCACCGAATCCGCAGTCGCCGCAAAACATAAAACTGAAATCGACGGTTACCAGCTTCTCCTTTTGCACGACCTTCACCGTCCCATCGTAAACCCGATAGCCGTGTCTCGCGTAGTAGCCCTCCAATCTTTGCGGGCAAAACAGCGTAAAACAATTTATTTCCTCAAATCCGGGCATTCCCCGATGCAACACCTCGAACATCTTCGCCGGGATGCCCCGTCCCTGATATTCCGGCCGGACCACCACACCGCCAACGCCAATAACCGGCATCTCTTTGCCTGCTGAAATAATCGCGAACCGCCCAAGGCCGGCATGACCAACCGCCATACCGTCTTCATTTCGACAGACGATGTGGCACGATGGCTTGGCCCACTCGATACCCTTGCCCTCGACGGGAAACACTCTGTCACGCCACCGAAACAGATCATTGAAATCTTCTTGTGCAAGCGTTTCCAGAACTTCTACACGCATAGGCTTATTTTATCCCTGCCGTTAATTCTGCCATCTTGGCTCGATTTCCAGCATGCCGCCGTGAAACATATTTCTTACCCCGTGGTAATCTTTTTCTTGCCTATATATAACCGGAAAACAATCCCACGCAGCCTGACACTTTCACAGTCACATCCCTGAAGCGCCGATCCAGGGCGCTTTTCAAGCCCGGCAAATCATCTTTGGTATTCGAAAAAATGCCCTTCTTATTATAAAAGGCCATCAGTCTTTTGGCCGCCCATCCTCTTTGCACTCCGTCATGAAGAATGGTCGAACCAAAAATGCATCCTCCGGCATTCATGATCTGCTTCAGATGATCGAATGCTATCGCTTTCTCCACGATGGCGCCCGGCATGCAGTGCAACAAGTAGTTGACGCCAACGGAGTCGAACGGCGCAATCGATTCGGAGATTTTCTCAAGAATGTTTTGCCGATAAGTTTCCGGACGGTATCGCTCGATTCTCTTCGACGCAAAATCCAGAACGTTTGGATTCATGTCCATAAGCGCCAACCGCGGATTGTCCGAAGGAAACAGGCATCGGTCCAAAAAATAGCCCGTCCCCACACCGACATCCAGATGATTGGACGAAATAAACCGGCTGTAATGCATCTCGATTTTCGAAGTTGGGCACTTCCAGATAAAACGATTGGAGATACCGAGCACAATGATGTCGTAGGCCGACAATACCCTTTTCGTATAAACCGCCTGCCCGGCTTCGGCTTGTTCTTCTGTGGGCTGCATGCGTTGTTCTTTGCGATGATGATTGTTATCAGGAGGCCGAAAGCTTAAGGCCGATGATTCCGGTTACAATGAATCCGACACTGATCAATCTTACCGTGTTTACCGGTTCGCCCAATAATGCAATCCCGAGTATCACCGTCCCAACGGCTCCCACACCCACCCATACGCTGTAAGCCGTACTTACCGGCAGAGTTCTCATCGCCAGACCAAGCAACCAAAGACTGACGATCATCGCCAACACTGTCCATAATGACGGCCACAGCCTTGAGAAACCGTGCGTGTATTTCAGTCCGACAGCCCAACCAACCTCAAACAGTCCGGCAAGCACCAGAATCAACCAAGCCATACTTTTCCCCTTTCCAACTTCGATCAGCGCCATTCAGCTTTAATACTTAACGACGCGGCCAAATCCATACAGGACTTGTGTGAAATGCGAAATCATTCATGCCCAATATCCTCATTCCAGATAACGGGGTTGCGGGTGATGTACTCTCCCAACATCTCCACACATTCCTTTGAGTTGAGATCGACAACGTTTGTCCCGTTCTGCCGCAGCCACTCAATGCCGCCGGAGAAATTTACGCTTTCGCCGACAATCACCGTGCCGATTCCGAACTGGCGTACCAAGCCGCTGCAATACCAACACGGCGCAAGCGTGGTTACCATCACCGTATCTCGATAGCTACGCTGTCGGCCCGCCTTACGGAAGGCGTCCGTCTCCGCGTGCACGGAAGGATCACCCTCCTGAATTCGGCGATTATGTCCTGCGCCGAGCAATTTGCCCTTACCGTTGAACAACGCCGCACCGATGGGGATCCCGCCCTCCGCCAGGCCGCGCCGCGCCTCGTCGATCGCCACTTTCAGCATGGCACTATAGTCAAGTCCTTTTACCATTTCACAACCCTTTTCTTCCGAGTCAAACAGGCCTATTTTATAATTTTTTTCTTATTTTTTTGCTTCCATTCTTTCACCAGCGCCGGTACGCCCTCGGCCGCTTTCGCCTTGATCCACTCATACTCTCGCGGTTTATTGGTCAATTCCGGATTGATAATATATTTCCCGGCACTGCCGCGGGCCATGTCGACCAGGGAGGCGGCTGGATAGACTGCCAGCGAAGTACCCACTACCAGGAAAATGTCGGCGCTCTCCACCGCCGTACAAGCCTGTTCGAAATTCCGGACCGCCTCTCCGAACCATACCACGCCGGGGCGCAACTGCGAGCCTTTCTCGCATAACTCGCCCATCCGGATACCGGTTTCCTTCATTGGATACTCCAGATTCGGGTCGACGGTGCTCCGTGCTTTGCGAAGTTCGCCATGCAGATGAATAACATTCAGCGAACCCGCCCGTTCATGCAGATCATCGACATTCTGGGTTACTACGGACACCTTGAAGCATTCTTCCAGTGAGGCGATCGCGTAATGCGCAGCGTTGGGTTTTGCCCTGAGCAGGCTTTGCAGACGCTCGTTGTAAAATCGCAGCACCAGTTCCGGATTGTGCGTCCATCCTTGAGGCGAGGCGATCTCATATACATCATATTTATCCCATAATCCGCCGTTGTCGCGAAATGTGCTTAATCCGCTTTCGGCACTGATGCCTGCACCGGTGAACACAACGATGTGCTCTATATCCTTCATGCCATGACTGTAACCCGAAATTTCAAATTTGGCTTTATTTCTTGCCCGGTTATCGGTTACATTGACCCTGGCAGTCCGGCCTTGCCCCGTAGAAACGGGGTGATCGTTGCGATTGGAGCGCTCTTATGGACCCACAGGCGCGAGATTGGGTCCGCGACAAAACTGTTGGCATTACAGGTTGGTTTATTTATGCAGGCATTCCACAACTGGCCTACAAGTCCGTCCGGAGAAAGTTTCCAGACCATTTTCATATACCCGATCCATGACTGAAGATACCCGCAAACTTCTTGACGGTTTGGGCACGACAGTACCATCGGTCGATTATAAACGACCGACCCCAAACCAGGTCTTTGAGTATATCCGCGATGAAATCATCAGCATGCAGCTGTTGCCCGGCCAGAAGATTTCCGAGAACACGCTGGCCGAGAAATTTTCTGTCAGCCGCACACCGATCCGAGAGGCGCTGAACCGGCTGTCAACACTCGGTTTTGTCGAAGTCCGTCCCCAGCGGGGTACTTTCGTGACCAAGCTGAGCATGTCATTCATACTGGAGGCTCGTTTCATACGCGAATCCCTGGAAGTGGCGGTGGTCAACCAACTGGCCGAAAACCGTGTTGACAGCATGGCAATGGAGTGCGAAAAAATATTGGCCGATCAGGCCAAAGCCGCAAAAAAGAAAGATGCCCTGTTGTTTCAACAGCTGGATGACCGCTTCCACATGACACTGGCCGACGCCACCGGATTCAAGCGCGTGGGCGGGGCAATCGAATTGGAAAAGGCCCACATGGACCGTGTCAGAAATCTGAGTCTGGTCGAACTGACAGGTCAGTATGAGCATGTGCTCAAGCAACACCACGCCATCCTGGATGCGATCATGTCCGGTTCACCCCAGCAGGCCGTGCAAGCCATGCGTACTCATATGCGCGATGTCTTCAACATTCTTAAAATCGCGCCCGTCAACCATCCCGAATTCTTTGTTTAATCACGAGCCGGCCATCCGTTTCGCTCGCCGGTTTAGTGTGGGGCAGGCACGAAACATTGGAATTTTTGGCAGGTTTTAAGATGTATCGATATGAAAATCCTGTTTTGTCTTACAATTAAGACAGATTGCATCCACTCCCCAATAGTTAAAATCATGAAGCAAAAATGTCATGCTGCCGGTTTCATTTTATTTTTTGCAGCCGGGTTGATGCTTTCATCCTGTGTTCAGCATTCCGCCTTGGTGACAGCATCAGGCGAAGTATCGGATGCCGCCGGAAATCAACTCCGTGAGCGCGTTCTGCTCAGTGACGGCTGGCGTTTCTTTAAATACGATTCCCCGGAAAAGGCGGATAACCTCATATATGACGTTCGGCCGGATGTAAAAGACGATCATGACGGCAAGCCGGCGGATGCCATGCCCACGAAAGCGATAGGCATTACAGCGAACCAAATAGTGCTCAAGCCCTGGATTCTTCCCAGCGCGAATGACTTTATCGAGAATCCTGCCGACCGCTTCGAACGCCCCGAGGCCAATCCCGGTAACGATTTTCCATTCGTGCAGATTGATTTTGACGATAGCGGCTGGAAAAAAGTGAAGGTGCCGCACGACTGGGCCGTCAAAGGACCCTTTTTCGAAGGGCCGGACGCCGAGGTCGGCGGCGGCATGGGACGGCTGCCCAGCCCCGGCGTGGCCTGGTATCGTAAGCGCCTGGATATCTCCACGTCGGATGCCGGTAAATCGATTTTTTTCGATGTCGATGGCGCGATGTCGTATGCCATGGTCTGGTTGAACGGCCGCCTGGTCGGGGGCTGGCCTTACGGTTATGCCTCCTGGCGCCTGGATTTGACACCCCATGTCGTGCCTGGCGGCACGAACCAGCTGGCGATTCGTTTGGACAATCCACCCGCTTCATCGCGCTGGTATCCGGGCGGCGGCCTTTATCGCAATGTCTGGCTGACCAAGACGAATCCGGTTCACGTGGCGCAGTGGGGAACGTATGTAACGACGCCCGAGGTCTCGGCCTCCGTCGCCACAGTCAATCTAAACGTTACAATAGACAACGATTCCGCCGCACATGCCACGGTAAACATGATCACGGATATCTATCACCTCGATGGCAACGGCCATGCAACCGGCGATGCTGTTGCCCGCATCGGCCCGCTTCAGGTTTCGCTTGCGGCTGGCGGCGACGCCATGGTCGAAGGTTCAACCACTCTCAAAAATCCACGCCTGTGGGGGCCGCCCCCCACGCAGGAACCCAACCGCTACGTGGCGGTAACCACCCTGACGCAGGGCGATAACGCCGTCGACCGCTACGAGACGCGCTTCGGCATTCGGGAGCTTCGTTTCGATTCCGACGGGGGCCTGTTCGTCAACGGCGAGCATGTTTATCTTCAGGGCGCCAACCAGCATCATGACCTGGGCGCGCTCGGCGCGGCTTTCAATGTTCGCGCCGCCGAGCGCCAGTTGGAGATCCTTCGCGAGATGGGAGTTAACGCAATCCGCATGGCACATAACCCTCCCGCGCCCGAGTTGCTCGAATTGACGGACAGAATGGGTTTTCTGGTCGTCGACGAAATTTTCGACGTCTGGGAGAGGAAGAAAACGCCGTTGGATTTTCATCTCATCTTCCCCGACTGGCACGAGCCGGACCTGCGATCTTTCATCCGCAGGGATCGTAACCATCCTTCCGTGATTATGTGGAGCCTCGGCAACGAAGTCGGCGAGCAGTATACCGACAAGGCGGGGGCGACCTTGGCCGGGCGACTGCAGGACATCGCGAAGGATGAGGACACTACACGGCCGACAGCGGTCGCCATGAATTATGCCAAGCCGCACATGCCGTTGCCCGCCGTCATGGACACCGTCAGTTTGAATTACCAGGGCGAGGGCATTCGTGATGCGCCTGCTTATGCACACCTGCAGGGGATACGCACGTCGCCGCTGTACCCGGCTTTCCACGAGAAATTTCCGGGCAAAGCGATCTTTAGCAGCGAAAACGCCGCGGCGGTCAGTTCCCGCGGCGAATACCTTTTCCCCGTCACTGAAGGCGTAAGCGCGCCGGTGGAAGACGGCAAAGGCGGTGATCCTCAATCCGCCCATGTCAGTGCTTATGAACTGTACACCGCGCCTTTCGGTTCTTCCGCCGACAAAGTATTCGCTTCACTGGCCAAACATCCGTACGTGGCCGGCGGGTTCGTCTGGAGCGGCTGGGATTACCTGGGCGAACCGACACCTTACTATTCGGCGCGCAGTTCGTACTTCGGCGCGATCGACCTGGCCGGGTTCAAAAAGGACCGGTTTTATCTGTACCAGGCGCATTGGCGACCGGACCTGCCGATGGCGCACATCCTGCCCCATTGGAACTGGCCGGAGCGCGTCGGCAAGGTTACGCCGGTCCATGTGTTCACTTCCGGCGACGAGGCCGAGCTGTTCCTTAACGGCGAGTCGCTGGGACGAAAGAAAAAAGGCGAGTTCCAGTACAGACTCCGCTGGGATGACATAACATACATTCCGGGAGAGTTGAAAGTGGTCGCCTACAAGAATGGGAAAAAGTGGGCGACCGATTCCGTGCATACCACCGGCGTGGCGACCGGACTCAAGCTCGTACCGGACCACCCGGTCATTCAAGCCGACGGTTTCGACCTGTCTTTTGTGACAGTGAGCGTTGTCGACGACAAGGGTCTGGTTGTGCCTGACGCGGATCACATGCTTACCTTTACCATTGAAGGGCCCGGTGAAATCGCGGCAACCGATAACGGCGACCCCACGAATCTTGTTTCCTTTGCATCGACCGAACGCGAAGCCTTCAACGGATTGTGCCTGGTGATTGTGCGTGCCAAGGCGGGACAGGGAGGCAGGATCAAGCTTACGGCATCGTCTGAAACATTACGAAACGGCGCTGCGTATATCTCTGCCAGACTGCGCTGAACACAAACGACGACGCTGCATCAGACCTGGCGTTGAG
>DASVCP010000120.1:0-4624 GCA_036381555.1 Gammaproteobacteria bacterium | reverse complement strand
ATCATCCACTGAACCGCACCGCTTATCGGGATATCCGGGACACTAGCCTTAATACTGCGGGAAAAATACATAACGCAACTTAGGGTTATCAACCTAAACACGTTTAATCGGGGGTAATGGTTCCACGCTTCTGCATACCTTAAAAGATTTACAAGATTTCTTGATTAGCAGTTCTTGTGCCGGTTTTGCAGGTGTCAATGCAGATCACAATGACTTCCGGGGCGAAGGGTGAGCATCGGCAAAGGGTAAATTTTAGAGGTTTTGTGGATTGCTGCTTCAACCTACAGGGGACGTAGGGAATGCAGATAACGCATGGAGCGGTTATCTGCCTGTACAACCATCAATCAAGGGAGCGGTTTTGGTGGTTCCTGTACCCCTGTTCCCTTCGATTAAGTATCGTGCAAATTGAAGGTTTTTAGTTGAGGTACGGTGGTTCCTGTACCGCTGATACTTTTATGCTACTTGACCATGGGCATGGGGAGCTTTTGGTTCCTGTACCGCTGATACTATGTGCACAAGCCACAGATCCATGGAGCTTTTGGTAGGCGCGATTGGACTCGAACCAACGACCCCCACCATGTCAAGGTGGTGCTCTAACCAGCTGAGCTACGCGCCTACGGTTCGTCTCTGTTCAGGGGGCGCAAAGTTACCATGTTGTTTGCCGCGACTCAACTACTTATCTCGGCCCGTCAATCTAAAGCCGGGAGCCTGCCAGCCATTAATGCAAGGCCCCTTCAGGGAGTTCCAGATGCTGCCGGCGGATCAGTTCAATTTCATCGCGCAACCGCGCAGCTTCCTCAAACTCCAGATCCCGCGCATGCCGGTACATTTGCTGTTCCAGCTTTTTGATCAGCTTGGCTGCCTGGTCCGGACTCAGGGCGGCGTGTTCCTTGCGACCCGCATAATCGGCGCGCTTGTCCGCCACTTTTTTACCGGACTTGCGCTGCCGTCCGGCTTCGTATGCGCCTTCCATGATGTCCGCGACACGCTTGCGTATGCCCTGGGGGGTGATGCCATGTTCCTTGTTAAAGAGAAGCTGTTTCTCGCGGCGCCGGTTAGTTTCATTGATAGCGCGCTCCATCGAACCGGTGATATTGTCCGCGTACAGGATGGCCTTGCCGTTCAGGTTGCGGGCCGCCCGGCCTATGGTCTGAATCAGAGACCGGTCCGAACGCAAAAATCCCTCCTTGTCCGCATCCAGTATGGCGACCAGGGACACCTCGGGCATATCCAGTCCTTCCCGCAGCAGGTTGATGCCGACCAGGACGTCGAAGTTGCCCAGCCGCAGATCACGGATGATTTCCACCCGCTCGACGGTATCGATATCCGAATGCAGGTACCGTACCCGTACATCATGCTCCGCCAGATAATCGGTCAGATCCTCGGCCATGCGCTTGGTGAGCGTCGTCACAAGCACGCGCTCGTCCTTGGCCGCGCGCTCGCGGATTTCCGACAGCAAATCGTCGACCTGGGTAGTCACAGGCCTGACCTCCACCACGGGGTCCACCAAGCCGGTTGGTCTCACAACCTGCTCGACCACCGCCCCGCTGTATTTCCCTTCGTACGGGCCGGGCGTGGCCGACACGAAAATCGTCTGAGGCGCCAATCGCTCGAATTCGTCAAACCGCAGTGGCCGGTTATCCAGCGCCGATGGCAGACGGAAACCATACTCGACCAGGTTCTCCTTGCGGGATCGGTCGCCTTTGTACATGGCGCCCAGTTGCGGAACGGTGACGTGACTTTCATCGATAATCAGCAGTGCGTCGGCGGGCAGATAGTCGAACAGGCAGGGAGGCGGCTCGCCCGGCGCGCGGCCGGACAGGTAGCGGGAATAGTTTTCAATACCGTTGCAGTAGCCCAACTCAGTGATCATTTCCAGGTCGAACAGCGTGCGTTGCTCCAGCCGCTGCGCTTCGACCAGTTTATTGGCCGCATGCAACTGCTCCAACCGCTCGCGCAGTTCCCCTTTGATGGCATCCACCGCGTTCTCCAGTACTTCCCGAGGTGTGACGTAGTGGGTTTTGGGATAGACAGTAAACCGTGACAGCTTGCGGATGGTTTCACCCGTCAGCGGATCGAACAGGCTGATTTTTTCGATCTCGTCGTCGAACAGTTCGACCCTGACCGCCTCACGCTCGGAATCGGCGGGATGGATATCGATCACTTCTCCGCGGACTCTATATGTGCCCCGTCGCAGTTCCAGATCGTTGCGGGTGTACTGCATCTCCGCCAGGCGCCGCAAAATCCGGCGCTGGTCGATCATCTCGCCCTTCACCAGGTGCAGAATCATGCTGAAATAGGTTTTCGGATCGCCCAAGCCGTAAATGGCCGAGACTGTCGCCACAATAATTGTATCCCGCCGTTCCATCAGCGCCTTGGTTGCCGATAGCCGCATCTGCTCGATGTGCTCGTTAATGGAAGCATCTTTTTCAATATAGGTATCCGAAGAAGGCACATAGGCTTCAGGCTGGTAATAATCGTAATAGGAAACGAAATACTCCACGGCATTGTTGGGGAAAAATTCTCTCATCTCGCCGTAAAGTTGCGCCGCAAGGGTCTTATTGGGCGCCAGCACCAACGCGGGCCGCTGCTCCCGGGCAACCACGTTCGCGATGGTAAAGGTTTTGCCCGAACCGGTCACTCCCAGCAGGGTCTGGTGAGACAACCCCGCATTCAGACCCTCAGCCAGGGCGGAAATCGCCTGCGGCTGATCGCCGGCCGGCGCGTAGCCGGTTTCCAATGTAAAAGGTTTAGACATCAAATCGCTCATTCCAGTATCATTCGGGGCCCAAAACCCACTTCAATCCAACAGAACCTGGTCTCTAAAACGTAGCGAGCGCAGGCGAAAATGGGTTGGAAAAGCGGAGTTTGCAAACAGTAAAGACCAGGTTCAGACATTTTTGGAGACACAAACTCAGTGGCTATAAAACTCTCGCACCGCGTACAACAAATCAAGCCCTCTCCGACGCTGGCCATCACCGCGATGGTCGGCAAACTCAAGGCGGAAGGTCGCGATATTATCGGCCTGGGCGCCGGCGAGCCCGATTTCGACACACCTGAACATATCAAGGCGGCCGCAGTGGATGCGCTCAAGAGGGGATTCACCAAGTACACCCCGGTAGACGGCACCCCCGGTTTGAAACAAGCCGTCATCGCGAAGTTCAAACGGGACAACGGTCTGGATTATACCCCGGAGCAGATACTGGTATCTTCCGGGGGCAAACAAAGTTTCTTCAACCTTGCACAGGCTTATCTCAATCCCGGTGACGAAGTCATTATCCCCAGCCCTTACTGGGTTTCCTACCCCGATATTGTGCTGCTGGCGGACGCCAAACCCGTAATAGTGGCCGGCGATCAAAGCCAGCGCTTCAAGATCACCGCCGAGCAGTTGGAGGCCGCGATCACCGACAAAACCCGATTGGTCGTGCTAAACAGCCCTTCCAATCCCGCCGGCACCGCTTACACACGTGCCGAACTCGCGTCCCTCGGGGAAGTATTACGCCGGCATCCCGATATCCTGATCGCCACCGACGACATGTACGAACACATCATGTGGGCAGACGAGCCTTTTTGCAACATTGTGATGGCCTGCCCGGACCTTTACCCGCAAACCATCGTCCTCAACGGAGTTTCGAAAGCCTACGCTATGACCGGCTGGCGTATCGGTTACGCGGGAGGCCCCGCCGACCTCATCAAAGCCATGAAAAAGGTGCAGTCGCAAAGCACGTCCAACCCGACTTCGATCGCCCAGGTAGCCGCCGAAGCCGCTCTGAACGGCGATCAGGGCTGCATCGACGACATGAACGTGGCGTTCAAGCGACGCCACGACCTGCTACTCGCAGGTCTCAATGCCATTGGCGGTATCGACTGCATTGCCGGAGACGGAACGTTTTATCTGTTTCCGAATGTCCAG
Organism: Gammaproteobacteria bacterium; assembly: GCA_036381555.1. Lineage (GTDB taxonomy): Bacteria > Pseudomonadota > Gammaproteobacteria > HTCC5015 > HTCC5015 > DASVCP01. Next base: position 711 of record DASVCP010000120.1, on the reverse strand, counting down.
GGAATGATTAACCGGCTTGGCGGCGTCAGCAATGATATGGACCTCACCTCCTATCTGGTCGACCATGCCGGCGTGGCGCTGGTGCCGGGCTCCGCCTTCGGGCTGCCCGGACACGTCCGTCTGTCGTTCGCCACCAGCGACGCCATTCTCCAGGAAGCGCTCAAACGCATTGGATCCGTCTAAAACAGTCGTCTCCTTGGCACCCACTCCCACTGGGACGACTGCATGGATGCAGGAGCTAGGACGAAGTCTGGACCCGAGTCGAGAGGGTCGGGGTGAGGGTTGGGAGAGGTAACCAGTCCCACCTCGTTTGTTTCTGCCATAGTTTAGATCCCCTCACCCCTGCCCCTCTGATTCTACCGAGTGCTCCGTACACGAGGGAGAAGGTAAACGGCATTCCCTGCTTCGCAACTTTGAGAATTGCACGTACAATGTTATGGCATGCGAAACAGGTCACTGTTCCGCGCCAAACGCGCATCTAAGATACGTGGAAACCAAAACAAGGCATGGAGTCCGTTGCAATGAATAAAAAACTCTGGTTAACAATCCCGGTACTGCTTGGCGCTGTATATGCCGGCTCGGCTTCGGCGGAACTTTTGGTAGGCGCAAAAGCCGGCGTAGTGGATTATGACATCAGCGGTTCCGATCCCGGCGTCAACGGCAGCGTAAAACTGGGTTTCGAAGTCTTCGACCTGATTGCCGCGGATATCG
>DASVCP010000119.1:0-2408 GCA_036381555.1 Gammaproteobacteria bacterium | reverse complement strand
GCCTGGTGCGCGAAGGGTCGATCAGCGCGTTCGGCGTCGGCATGCTGATCATGGAGGCCGTTGCATTCCTTACCGGCGCAATCGCGATCGGCCGGCTGGCTGCGCCATGGCTGAGCGGAGCGCTGGCCCGGGTTCATGCCGGCGTTGCGATGAAGCTGACGCTGATTATCAGCGTCTGCCTGGTGATGGCGTGGCTTGCGCAACTCATCGGATTGGCGCCGATCGTGGGAGCATTTGCTGCGGGGCTGGTTCTGGAGCCGGTTTTCCTCAGCGATTTCGAGGATCCGGACATCGTGCGCGCACTGGGGCCGCTGGTGCAGGATTCCGGCGACGCACGGGCCTCCGAAATAAGAAAAGTTCTCGATCACTATTCAGGCCACCATCACCACCACCTGCTCGAACCCCTCGGCTACTTCTTCGTGCCGATATTTTTCGTCTATACCGGCATGCAGGTCCGGCTTGCCAGTTTTTTTGACGTTTCGACGCTTCTGACCGCGCTGGGCGTGACGGTTGCCGCATTGGCGGGCAAGTTTGTGGCGGGCTATGCGGCAGGCCAGGTCAATCGGGCGGTGGTCGGCTGGGGCATGGTGCCGCGCGGGGAGGTGGGGCTGATTTTTGCCATGACCGGCAATCAGCTCGGTGTGGTGAGCGAACAGATGTTTTCGGTCATTATCATCATGGTGATCATCACTACTCTGATTACCCCGCTCGTTCTGATGCGATTGTTGCGGGGCAGCGCCCGCCAGCCATAAGCAGCTGTCCCTTCCGCGGTACAGGTTGCCATCCATGCGTGGATCGGATTGCAGGATTGAAGGCTTGCGTAAGTATTTTGTAAGCCTTTGGCATTACCGTAGGTGATGTTGTGAAACGATTACAAGCTTGATTTTGTCGGTGCACAGGTATACGATTATCAACAAGCAGAAAAGCATTGCACATCATGAAATTTAGCCCTCCTGCCGTATAGCTAACAACAAAAAAAGTGGCGGTGCTATGCTGCGCGAATATCAGTATGATGGTTTGGTCGCTTGATTGATTTTTCCGTAATCACGCCTTAGGAGGAGAACATGTTCAAGAAACAGCTCAAAGAAAAATCCGGGGAGTCGCAACTCGGTTCCAGACGCAAATTCCTGACTGGCGCGACCGCAGCGGCGGCCGGCACAGCCATTGCCGGTTTTCCGATGATATCGGTTGCCCAGTCGCCGATCGTCCTGAAAATGCAGGGTGCCTGGGGCGCGAAGGACATCTTCAACGAGATGGCCGAGGAGTACGTCAAGCGCGTCAATGAGATGGCTGGCGGGCGTCTGCGGATCGATTACCTGGTAGCCGGGTCGGTGGTGAAGCCGTTCGAAGTGCTGGATGCGACCTCCAAGGGCGTGATCGACGGCGCCCATACGGTTGCAGTGTACTGGTACGGCAAGAGTAAAGTGGCTTCGATGTTCGGGTCCGGCCCGATTACCGGCTGCGATGCCGCGCAGAACCTGGCCTGGATCGCCAAGGAGGGGCAGCAATACTACGACGAGCTGATGAAAAAGCTCGGACTCAACGTCGTCGGCTTTTTCGCAATGCCGATGCCGACTCAGCCACTGGGATGGTTCAAGAAGCCGGTCAAATCGGCAAAGGATTTGAAAGGCCTCAAATATCGTACCGTGGGCCTGGCTGCCGACCTGATGCAGGAGCTGGGTGTAAAGGTAACGCAGCTGCCGGGCGGCGAAATCGTCCCGGCGATGGAGCGCGGCGTGATCGAGGCATTCGAGTTCAACAACCCGACCTCCGACCGCCGGTTTGGCGCCCAGGACGTGGCCAAGAACTACATGATGGGCAGTTACCACCAGGCCATGGAATTCTTCGAGATCGATTTCAACCGCAAGAAATACGAGTCGTTGCCGAAGGATCTGCAGGCGGTGCTGCGCTATGCGGCAGAGGCGGCGTCCACCTCCAATTATGCCCTGGCGATGGACAACTACTCGAAAGATCTGCTGGAACTCAAGTCCAAGGACAAGGTGAACATCATCCGCACGCCGCAAAGCATTTTCGACGCGCAGATCAAGGCCTGGGACATTATCGTCAAGCGCCTGTCCGACGAGGATCCGTTTTTCAAGAAGGTCTGGGAGTCGCAGAAGGCCTGGGGCAAGCGGGTCGGCTACTACCATTTCTTCAACAACGCCGACTACAAAGCAGGGTACGAACACATCTTTGGCAAGTTGGGGTTCTAGGGCCGTTTCAGTTAAAGAAGGTTATCGGCTGACCAGTCGGAGGCGGTACAGAAATGTGCCGCCTCTTTTATAATCCACATCCGCTTCGTCGGGGGAATTCCATGCTTCAAAAATTCCTGCTCGGTATCGACCGTTTCAGCATGGCGGTCGGTCATGCATTTGCCTGGTGCATCGTCATTCTGACCTTGGGGACGT
>DASVCP010000118.1:0-2812 GCA_036381555.1 Gammaproteobacteria bacterium | reverse complement strand
CGACAGTGACCGCCACCGTCAGCATCAGAAAGTGCCAGTACAACTCGACATTACGGATATCAATATCGTGAACTGCGCTCATACGTCCGGCGTAGCGGCGGGCAATGCAGTAGAGCTGCATGATCAAGCCGATGCCAAGATGGATAGCCGTCCATATCGCCAGAACCCAGACGGTTGCCGGATAGACATGCCGGGTGGGATCGAGGCCGGTTATGTGTGGGCCGGCCAGCAGCGCCAGCGTACCGCCTGTCGTCAGCAATGCCGCGACGGCCAACGTGGAGTAAAAACCCATCGCGCGGTTGCGGCGATTGCAGTAGCCCGCCAGCAGCGTCAGGCCCCAGGCGACAAGCACCAACCCCGCCGACACCAGCGGCCATAACAGGCCGGGGCCGGGCGAGGGATCGGGTGGAAAATCCTCGCGCACCGTCCAGAAGAAATAGTAGCCGAACACCAGGCTGAAGAAGGCGCTCATATCGCCGATCATGGCGATGAACATCGCCCACCAGCCGACCGACTTCGAACCCGAGGCATACAACGAAAGTTTTAATCCCAGCCCGACACCTTTTTGTGGTTTTTCGGGAATGACCGCGGTTCCGGTCCATAGCCAGACGAGAATAATGCACAGCGCACCCACCAGACTGAGACCGGCGGCCGTATACCATTTATAGGTCGCCATGATGAACCCGCCGCCGGTGAATAGCGCTGCCCACAGCGGCATGAAACTCGGGCCGGGAATGCGCAGGCATTGCACCGGGCGAGCGTCGACCGGGCTGGTGATCAGGGTTTCGCGTTTGCCCTCTTCCGCGTCGGGCAGGTAAAAACGGCCGGCGTCCACATCCTGCATCAGGTTGGGTTCGTCCCACAACGGATAACGGCTTTTGACGACCGGTATCGAGCGGAACCCCCATGGGGGGTTGGGCATTTCCGCCAGCCATTCCAACGTGCCGGCGTTCCAGGGATTGCGTTCGGAATACGGCTGTCGCTTTTTGGAACGCAGCACGTCCCAGCCGAGCACGACAATACCGGCCGCCAGGATGAACGCGCCGACGGTGGACACCATATTAAGAACATCGAAGCCGATGCCCGCAGCGTACGTGTAAACGCGCCGCGGCATACCGAGCAGACCGGTGAAATGCATCGGCAAAAAAGTGACGTTGAAGCCGATGAACATCAGCCAGAAGGCAATGCGTCCCAGCGTGTCCGACAGCTTCTTGCCGGTGTTCAACGGATAGAAGTAATAAACGGCGGCGGCCACCGGAAACAGCATGCCGCCGATCAACACGTAATGCAGGTGCGCCACGATGAAATACGTGTCGTGCGCCTGAAAATCGAAGGGCGCTATCGCCACCATCACGCCGGTCAATCCACCGAGCACGAAAATCGCCAATGCGCCGGCGACGAACAGCATCGGCACCGAACGCACCACCCGACCGGCCAGCACCGTGGCGAGAAAACAGAAAATCTGCACACCCGTGGGAATGGCAACCGCTTCCGAGGCGGCCGAGAAGAACGCCAGCGAAATCGCCGGCATGCCGGTAGTGTACATGTGATGCACCCACAAGCCGAAGCTGATAAAGCCGGTGCCCACGGCGGCCAACACCACCCAGCTGTAACCCACTACCGGCCGCCGCGCGAAGGTCGGCACCATCATCGCCACCAGCCCGATGGCCGGTAAAAAGATGATATAAACCTCCGGGTGACCGAAGATCCAGAACAGGTGCTGCCAGAGCAGCGGATCGCCGCCCTTGGCGGGATTGAAGAACGGCCAGCCCAGCGCCCGCTCCAGTTCGAACATGATGTCGCCGGCGATCAACGGCGGAAAGGCGAACAGGATCATGCCGGCCACTACCAGGATATACCAGGCGTACAACGGCATCAGGTTGATGCGCATGCCGGGCGGCCGGGTTTTGAGGATGCCGACGATCAGTTCGATGGCGGCGGCCAGCGCCGCCACCTCGATGAAGGACAGACCCAGCAACCAGATATCGTTGCCGATGCCCGGCTGGCCGATCGTGGCCAGCGGCGGATACATAAACCAGCCGCCCTCGGGGGCGGCGTTGAAAAAAATCGAACCGCAGACAAACACGCCGCCGATCACAAAACACCAGAAGCCGAACGCCGACAGGCGCGGAAACGGCAGGTCGCGCGTGCCGAGCATCTGCGGCATCACCCGGATGGAAAACGCCTCAAAGATCGGCACGGCGAACAAAAACATCATGACCGAGCCGTGCAGGGTAAACACTTGGTTGTAAAAACCGGCGGACAGGAAATCGTTGCCGGGCACCGCCAGCTGCGTACGCATCAACAGCGCCAGCATCCCGCCGAACAGAAAGAACGCGAACGCGACATTGGTATACCATGTGCCGACGACCGTGTTGTTGACCGCCGACCAGTAACGCCAGCCGGTCGGTGTTTTCCACGGCTCGATCAGCCGCGCTTCCCGGGTACGCCGTTCTTCGTCGGATAAAATCATGGGTATCCGCAGATAGGCGCAGATAGGCGCAGATAAAAACATAAAATATTCAAAATATTTCTTTCGCTGAATTTCACATCAGTCCTTTCCAGCCAATAAATTCAAAGTAAATTCCCATGCCTTTCAACAACGATAACTGCAACAAAATGTGTGTTTTCAATCTGTGTAAATCTGCGTCAATCTGCGAATAAAAAGGTTTTGATTTTGATCGCTTGTCCGTCATTGCAACCCGCTCAAATAGGTTGCCATCGCTGTCAGATCTTCCTCCGGCAGCATGCCGAACGACGGCATTTTCACATCCGGCTTAACGGCCTGCGTGTGACCGATCCACCGCATAAA
>DASVCP010000117.1:0-8762 GCA_036381555.1 Gammaproteobacteria bacterium | reverse complement strand
TGCCGCTGCAGCCAGTCCCGGGAGGACTCATGGGCGGCGGCGGTGTCGGCGGCTCTTAATTTCCGGTGGGGCGCGGTGATGCGGATGGCATGGTAGTCCGCCAGTGTCCGCTCGGCGTCGAACCGGGCGATAACCGGATTGCCGTTGAGCTTGAAGTCGGTCCACAGGGTGCAGCCGAGGAAGCGCACGCCGTGAATGATGACACTGTCGTTTTCGAGCACGTGCACATGGGTGCCGCGGGCCCTTTCTTTGGCCAGCTTGCAGAGATCCGGGAAGGCATAGCGGTAGTATTCGTGGTTGCCCAGTACATAAACCACCTGTTTGTTCCTGATGTTTTCGATCGCCCATTCCACGCCGGCGGCGCCGACATTGATGTCACCGGCCAGTACCACCACATCGGCGTCGGTCGGCGGCAGCTCGAAGGGGTGGAATTCGATGTGGAGGTCGCTGAGGATGTGGATTTTCATTTGATTTTGAGATGGGTTACTTTGGATCAGGGCATTGAATATTAAAGACAACTGTATATCTGTTCCAGCACTGCTTCAAATTCTTTAAAATTTGATGGTTCCAGAAACGCAGAACTTGAAAACCGTGGCTTTGCAAAAACCTTGTACGTTCCTCATCATATTCTGTCTGTTGCAGGTGTTGACCTCCATCAAGCTCAATCACCAGTTGTTTTTCCAGGCAGACAAAATCCGCAATGTAATTGGCAATTTTATGTTGCCGACGGAATTTGCAGTTTTTGATCTGCCGATTACGCAATGCCGACCATAATTTTCGTTCGGCGTCGGTTTGCTGTTTTCTTGGTTTTTGGGGTAGGGATTGCACGTTTCTCGCCCTGGTGATTTTGCAGCCTCGATTGTGAATTTTACCTTAAGTGCTGGGTTGCAGCGGGTTGATCGTTCTCCATGATTTTAAGTTTTGTCCCCCCCTCACCCTGGCCCGGCCCCCTCGCCTGATGCAGGCTCTCCCCCTTCAAGGGGGAGAGGGAAATAAAACCGGGCGGGAGTTGAAGAATTTAAGCGATCTTTATCTTAAGGAAGGGTCTTATTGAGGGAGAGGGAAATATGCTCAAGCAGAGTTTCATACTGAGAGGGAGTTAAGGCGTTTAATAATCCTTCCCCCTCTGGGGAGAGGATAGGGGCGTCAATAGGCTTTATGGCTCAACAGAATCCCTCTCCCCTCCGGGGAGAGGGGAGAGGGTAGGGTGAGGGGGAAATTATTTACACAATCCTGTCGCCGGCCTTGATGATCTGTTTGGCGAGTTTTTTGAAGTCGCCGTTATTGGGGATGGCGTAGTGGGTGCAGTCGAGGTTGAGGGCGGCGATGACTTGTTCGATTATTTTCTGTTCGTTGGTCACGAAACCCTTTAACTGGATCACGAAGGCCAGCGCCGGGTATTCGGGGAAGTGCTTGAGGCGTTTGCCGGCCAGCCACGCGCGTTTGACTTTGGGGTGGGCTTTGAGCGTGGTAACGATGTGTTGCAGCAGCTCGGCGGGAATGTCGGCCTTTTCGAGCGGATCGCCGGGTTGCAGCCGGTTGCGTTCCTGTTCGCTTTCTTCAAGGATGCGGTTTTGTTCGTTGAAGGTATTTTCCCACCAGCGGGCTTCTTCCGGGCGGTCGCGGTTTTCGAGAAACGCATACGCGTAACGGCAGGCGTCGAGCGCGAGTTGCGGGTCGTTCAGCGCGGTTTTGAGCTGTTCGAGGCAGGCTTCGTTTTGATGGTTGTACAGCAGCCGGCCGACGGCGAAGGCGACCTTCGGGTGTTCCGGGTGGCGCGTTTGCATCAGCCGGTACAACGCCAATGCCTCGTTCTCGTCGGCGAATTCCTCGGTGAGGGTGGCTTTCAACCAGAGGTCGTCGTCGGTCAGGTCCGCCGGCTGTTTGCCGGCCAGGTCGGCCAGCGTTTTTCGGGCGTCCCTGACGTACTCGTAACGGCTGCGCCAGGTTTCGCGGTTGTGTTGCAGCCACTCGCGGTCGAAGTCGTCGAGCACCCGCGAAAGTTGATCGTCCAGCCACTGTTCGGCAGCGGTTTCCTGCACGGCGTCCGGCGGCGCCGGTTCGACCTTGAGCGCGGCGATGCGGTCTTTGAGCGCGGGATGGGTATCGTGATAGGCGGTCTCCTGTTGCATCACCCGGTTCAGCCGCGTGGCGTACTGCTCCTGCGATATGCGGCTCTGGTTGATGAAGCGGCTGAGCCCGGCCCAGGGCGGGAGGTCGGGCTCGGGCAGATCGTCGGCTTTTTTGAAGTACTGCGCCCAGTAGTCCTGCTCGGCGTAACTGCTGGTGACGTGGGTGTTGACCAGCGCCTCGGCGACGGTTTGCGGCGAGGTCAGCGCGGCGGCGATCGCGTCGGCCTGGTACTCGTTGGCGCGCGCCAGGGCGAAGCTGTAGGCGGAGAACCGCGGCGAGTACCAGTTGAAAAAACGTTGCATCAGGCGGCCGCCGAACGAGTTGCTGCCCTGGTAGGCGTGCAGGATGTGCTCCCAGGTGGCGCGGACCCGGTACACCCAGCCGTTGAAGCGGCTGTGGTTGCCGGACAGGTGTCCGAACTCGTGGGCCAGTACCGCGCGCGCCTGTTCGGGCGACAGGCTGAGCAACAATTCCAGCCCGAGAATCAGCGTGTTTTTGTGCCAGCCAAAAATGCCGAGCCGGGGGGTTTGTACTACGGCGGCGTTGAATTCTGGCGTCAGCAGGACCTGGTGCACTTTGACCGCTTTGAGTTGGTCGCGCAGTGTTTCGATTTCGCGATTTAAGCCTGGGAAATTTTTTATATCGAGTTTGTAACCGCGGGGCGGCTCGACCCGAACCCACAGCGCCTTTATCAGCACCCAGGCGAGCGGCAGGATCACAAAAATGAGTTTTGTTTTCAGTAGGATGATAAACAGCGCCGTGCTGATAAACGCCGAGCCGATAATGCCGCCGGCCAGGCCGAGCAGCAGGAACAGCATGAAGACGATAAACAGGTAACCCAGCAACGCGTAGAGCAATATACGCAGCTTGTAGCGCCTGGGGTGGGCAAGCGCGAAGGCTTCGGCCCGATGCGCCAGCATTTCAAATTCTGTTTGTGTCGTTTCACGCATTAGACGAGCGGTGGGGGTTTTGCGGCGTTGGCATTATTCTCCTTTCGGCGCCGGGCCCCTTTAACTTAAATAGCTTTTTGAGCATGGGCGATGGTTGGGCGCAGAAATGCTGTTGGAGTTTAAGGTAATTTCCCTATTTTTTGTTTATATAAGCTTGATGGGAAGGTCGGCGCTTTGGCATTACAGAATTGTGATGGGTTCCACTCGTCGAAGGCTTTTACATTTTTGTTTAATGGGGATACACTATGCAACTGGGGATGGGGTTGTCACTCTCCGCGACACTCCCTGGTCGCATCGGACAACCTTAAGTCTTTAGCCCGGACGTTCCCCAATCTTATAAACCGCCCCCCTGGGGCGGTTTTTTTTTGCTGTTTTTCCCTGCAATACTAAGGGGTTACTCGCTTATTGTCATTCTTACTTTAAGTTTGACCGATAAGAATGGGCTTACGCAAGCCACCGGAATCATTCCTTTCCATCGGAAAGGGACTCGACGAGAGGCCGGTTTCCCGGTTGTGTGAACTGTGGGGTTTTTAGCGGTGGCTGCGGTAAAGGTTAGCCTTGTGTTGCCTTTCCTTTTTTTGTTGGCGCGGTTGTTTGTGGAGGCGGCCGGGTTGATCGTCCTTGGCCTGGCGAACTTGTTTCTTAAAGCGTTCTTCCGTGTAGGGGCCTTCGGACCATTGTTCGCCGGGCTGGCGCACGCCGGTTTCGCTTTCCTGCGAGGCTTGCAGTTCGGCGCGTTGCGCCGGGTCGCCGGGCCGGGTTTTGAACTGGTCGCCGGCCTTCAGCCGCGGTTCGGTGGCAAAGTTACCTTCTTCCATCTCGCTGAAGTCTTCTTCGGTGCCGGCGCGCTTTTGCGGTCGGTCGGCCTCGGACCTTGATCGCGACGATTTCAACCTGAGTGTCGGCCGTTTTTGCCGTGTCGTTTGCATGTGTGGTTCCTCGTGATTTCAATTTAAGGGGGGTGGCAGCGAACGTTCATGTTAGTTGAACGGCAATCGGATTGTCAGTCGGTGGGCCGCGCACGTGTGACGCGCTACGGTGTTGTTCCAGGATGGTTTTCTTGCCGTATTTGAACGGAGTGGTTTGTAAAAAGTGCCAGGGAAAAATCAGGAACACGAAGACAGTTCGGAAGAAGTATTTGAGTAGGGAGGTATGGGAGTATTTAGAGACTGGGGTGTTGCAGTCCGTTGCTTCCCTTCATGCTTTCTACTCCCATACTTAAATTCTTTTTATTCTGCTTCTTAATTGGCACATTGTTTGAAGCGGGTATTTTGTGACGGTTTGAATAAAGGCGGCCCGGGATGAAAGCGTTATGAAGGCGTTCGGTATGGAGAATGTTCGCGGCGGTTATGCCTGGGTTTGGTTGCCCGGGCAGGCATCGCCGGTGCCGGCGGGTGAGGTGGTCAAGGACGGACCGGTACACCGGTTTGCTTATGAGCCCGAGTACCGCCAGCGGCCGGATGCGATTGCATTGTCGCCGTTCGAGTTGCCGTTGCAGGCCGGCGTGTTCGAGCCGTCCGGCGTGAGCGTGATGCATTCCTGCCTGCGGGATGCCGGGCCCGACGCGTGGGGAAGACGGGTGATCAACTACCGGTACGCCGACTTTGCCATGGACGAGCTGGATTATTTGTTACTGGCGGCAAGCGACCGGATCGGCGCGCTCGATTTCCAGGTGTCGCCCACTGAGTATGTACCGCGGGAAACCGGCGATCCCGATCTCGAGGATTTGTTGCATGCCAGCCAATGGGTCGAGCGCGGTGAACCGTTACCGCTGGAGTTGCAGGATGCTTTGTTGCCCGGTACCGGCGTGGGCGGCGCGCGACCCAAGGCGCTGTTTAACGGCGACGGCAATTGGTATATCGCCAAGTTCTGTTCGGTGACCGACCGTTTCGACCTGACCAAGGCGGAGTATGTGACGATGCGGCTGGCGCGGCTGGCGGGTATCGATGCCGCGCGGGTGACGTTGGTCGAGAACATGGGGCATGGCGTATTGCTGGTGGAGCGGTTTGACCGGCGGTTGAACCGTGACGGCGCTGTGACGCGCCGGCTGATGCTCAGCGGTTTGAGCCTGCTGGGCCTGAGCATTGCGGACGCGCGTTTCGCCCGCTACGCCGATCTGGCCGAGGTCATCCGGCAACGTTTCGAAAATCCGCGGGATACGCTCGAGGAATTGTACAAACGCCTGGCTTTCAATGTGCTGGTCGGCAACACCGACGATCATGCCCGAAATTACGCGGCATTCTGGGACGGCGGTTGCCTGACATTGACGCCAGCCTATGATATCTGCCCGCACCTGCGCATGACGGACGTGGTCACGCAGGCGATGATGATCGACGGTGTCGAGGGCGATCATTCGACGCTGAAGAACGTCTTGTCGGTCTGCGATCGTTTCGAAGTGTCGCGTGAACACGCCCGCTCGCTGATCAACGACATGATCGGCACGATCAAAAGCCATTGGAAGGAGGTCTGCGAGGAAGCCGACCTGCTGCCGGACGAACGCGACATGCTGTGGGAGCACGCCATCCTCAATCCGTTCTGTTTGAAGGATTGGTAAAGTAAAAAACTATCTAACCACGGAGCGCGACCGCCAGGGATGGCGGAAGTGCAGAAAATGCAAGGAGCAATTATCTGCCACGGAGAACACAGAGAAAAATCTAAAGGGATCAAAAGTAAAAATAAAGAATTGAGAAATTAACTTCCAGCTTGAAGGAAAAATTACGCAGGTATTTTGATTTGAAATTCTTTATTTTTATTTGTCACGCACTTTTTCGCCAACCGCCATGGAAGGCGGGAAGCAGATAACGCACGGAGCGCCTATCTGCTTCGAGTGAGAAATCTTTTTGCTTTTACCCTCTGTGCGCTCCGTGTCCTCCGTGGTTAGACCCAAATAAAATTAAGGCTCTCTTCCTTAACTGGTGCTTTTGGGCCGGGATCGGGGTAAAATTTTCCGCATTGCCGGGCAGCATTGAGGGGCGTTTGCATGTTGATCATTCCTATCGAGCAGAAGCCGGATTCTAGCCGTCCGCCGGTGATTACGCTGTTGCTGATCGCCGTCAACTGCCTGGTGTTTTTCGGCTATCAGGCGAACGACGGCGTGTATTTCGAGCAGGCGATGCAGGTATACCGAGAGGCGGAGCTGTTGACGTACGAAGCGCCGGTGTACAAAGAGTATCTGGAACAGCATGATCGCGAGGCGTACGCACAGTATCTCAAGCTGGAAGACGAGGAACGGGCATATTGGATCGTTCAGGATATCGACTTCTCACGCTATCTGAACAAACGGTATTTCCTTGAGAACAGCGGCACTCCGCTCAAGTGGATGGACGCGCGCGCGGAGGTGGACAGGACGATCGGCCGGATCAGCTACCTTAAGTACGGGCTGATCCCCGCCGAGATAAACGCGATCGATATGGTTGTCTCGATGTTCCTGCACGGCGATTTCGGTCACTTGTTTTTCAATATGCTGTTTTTGTTCGTTTACGGCTTCTCGCTGGAAGTGGCGCTGGGGAAATGGTGGTTTCTTGGGATCTACCTGCTGTCGGGGCTCGCCGGCGATTTGCTGACCTGGGCGGTTGGGCCTGAAGTTACCACGCCGACTGTGGGCGCGTCGGGCGCCGTTTTCGGGTTGCTCGGCATGTACCTGGGCCTGTACGGCATGAGAAAGATCCGTTTTTTCTTTACCGTGGGTTTTTATGCGCACCATTTCAAAGCGCCGGCGCTGGCGTTATTGCCTTACTGGGGGCTGATTGAACTGTATTATCAACTGACGGCCACGGATAACGTGGCACATTTTGCGCATATCGGCGGGCTGCTGGCGGGTTTCGTGGTGGTGTTTGCGGCCAGGAACCGGCTTATCAGAATAGATCACGAGTACGTTAACAAGGTCGATACGGACGAGCCCTTCAGGCGGCTGTACGACGGGTTGCTGCGACAACTTGAGAGTGTGGATTTTGCCGCGGCGAGAAAGACACTGGACGAGCTGTTGTCGTTGCGCCCCGATGACGTACGGTTACTGAAACACAGCTTTGATTTGTGGAAGCTGAAACCCGCCAATGAACATTTTGAAACCGCCGCCCGGTCGATTTTCTCGCGTCAACAGGCGGAACGCCTGGATGCGCATGTGTTGCAGCGATTGTTGAGAGACTACGAAAAGCTGACCCGAAGCGGCGGGGCGCTGGATGCTCAAAACCGTATCGGACTGTTCAATCTGTTCCTGCGCATGCGCGAAACCCCCGCGGCGGTCGAGCAGTACGATGCGTTGGACAAGAATGACGAAACGCTGCAAAACAAGCTGCCCGGCATGCTGCTACGCCTGGCGACCAGCTTCGCCTCGCAGGGGCAAAAAGGCAAGGCCGATTTTTACCTGCAACGCCTGCGCGACAACTTCCCCGACTCCGAAGCCGCCCAGGAAGCCAAGGCCATCCGGTTATAAAATAAAAACCATTTAACCACGGAGAGCACGGAGAACACAGAGAAAAGAATTAAAGGGATTAAAAGTAAAAAATAAAGAATTGGAAAATTAGCTTCCAGCTTGAAGGAAAAAATTGATATTAAGGCAGATATTTTGATTTAAAATTCTTTATTTTTACTTTTTCGCGCACTTTGCGCCGACGTGCAGGGACGCACTAATGCCGCGTAGGCAGGAGCCGAGAGCGGTATTCGTGTGAGGCATGAATTTTAATATTTATTTCCTCCGTGTGCTCCGTGCTCTCCGTGGCTAAAATTTTTATAAACAGTCTCTCTTCCTTACTTACAAAGCCTTGGCGAGTTTGGCGGCTTCCTGTTTTTCGGCTTCGCCGTAGTTGGGGTTCTTTTGGATATGGTCGATGACCTGCATCGCCTTGTCGGGTTGTTGCAGGTCTTCGGCGTAGATGCGGGCGACTTTGAGGTAGAGTTTGCCCATGTCCGGATAGTCGGGATGCTGCTTGATCAGTTGGGTGAGCATCGACAGGGCGTTGCGCGGCTGGCCGCGTTCGTGGAAGAAATCCGAGAGCTTCAGCAGGGAATTGGCCGACTCGGGTTTGAATTCCGGGACCGCCTTGATCGTGTTAAGGAAAACCAGCGCCGCGCTGGTGACGGCGTTGGCGGCGATCAGCTTTTCGATCAGGTTGTTGCTGCGGGCGGCCAGTTCGTCCCTGACGCCCATCTCGGCCAGCAACTTGTGGTAGCGCAGTTGCAGTTGCAAGTCGTTGGGGTATTCGTGCGTGGCCCGTTTCAGCAGCCCCAGGGCGTCCTCGTAGCGGCCTTCGATCAGCTGGATGTTGAGCTCCTTCAACGTTTGCGCGTTGACGGATACGACCGTTTCCCGGGCCGGCGTCAAGTCCTCCTCCAGGTCGGCGCGATAGCCGAGTTCCTTTTGGTATTGCAGCAGTGCGTAACCCATCAGGTTGGCCGAGGCGAAGGCAAAGTAGATGGTGGCGCCGGCATAAGCGGGTATATAAACGGGTTCGGGAATAAGGTCGCTGAAATGTTCGAATATGAAGTAGGGGCCGCCGCCGATGATGTTAAGGAAAATGTAGAGCACGAAGTAGCCGAGCCCCATTTTGATCATGATCTGGCTCAGCAGGACGGGGTTGATGGCCGAGGTCAATTCTTTTTCGACCGCCAGCACCAGAATGCTGGCTGGCATGGCGATGGTGACAAAGGCCAGCGTCAGCAGGCTGAGCAACATGCTGCCGG
>DASVCP010000116.1:0-3236 GCA_036381555.1 Gammaproteobacteria bacterium | reverse complement strand
GTAAAAGATATATTTGAAAGCCGAAAGCCGGCATTACCCGAGGATCGCGCATCGGAATGCCGGGCAGTTATTCCGTGAGCGGCGCCGATGAGAAAGGTCAGTGTGCTCATCCCCACATATAACCGCCACCACGCCCTCGCGGTAACCTTGACGAGCCTCTGCTTTCAGGACTACACCGACTTTGACGTGATTGTTTCCGATCAATCGGAAAAGGATTGTCATGATGCATCCCTTGAAACCGTCATTCGTCTGCTGCGTAATAAAGGCCATTCCGTTCGCCTGTTCCGCAACCTGCCTCCCCGGGGTATGGCGCAACAGAGACAATTCCTGTTGGAGCTGTCGCAAAGCCCCTTCAGTCTTTTCCTCGATGACGATCTGATTCTGGAGAGTTATGTGATAAGGAACCTGTTGAAAGTGTTGGAGGAAGAACGGTGCGGTTTCGTCGGGAACGCGGTAATCGGATTGAGCTATGTTGATAATGTGCGCCCTGATCAGCAGCACATCGAGTTCTGGAATGAAAGAGTGCGGCCCGAGGCGGTGGTTCCGGGCGGCGGGAAGTGGGATCGCCACAAGCTGCATAATGCCGCCAACCTTTATCACGTTCAAATGAAAATGAATGTTTCGCCAGAGCATCCTTTGAAATATAAGGTTGCCTGGATAGGCGGCTGTGTAATGTACGATACTATTAAATTGAAAGAAGCCGGCGGTTTCGGATTTTGGCGCGAGCTGCCGGTTAAACACTGCGGTGAAGACGTGCTTGTCCAGTTGAGAGTCGCCAGGCTGTTCGGGGGCTGCGGACTGATACCCAGCGGCGCCTATCATCAGGAATTGCAAACCACGGTGCCTGATCGCGAAATCAATGCGCCGGAATATTTATCGATTTGACAGCCAATCCGTATTGAATAAGAAATGTAATGTTTAACGTCAGAAAGATAGCGGTTGTGAGGGCCAATGCCCTGGGGGATTATATCTTCGCCATTCCCGCGCTCGAAGCGCTCAAACTGCGTTACCCCGATGCCGAGTTGGTGTATCTGGGAAAGGCATGGCATAAATCGTTTCTGGAGGGCCGACCCGGTCCGGTTGACCGGGTCGAGATTGTGCCTAAGTGTCATGGGATACCGCATGAAAGCGACCGGGTTGAGAACCGGGACGAAGTCGATAGCTTTTTTGAAATGATGCAAGCCGAACATTTCGACCTCGCTTTCCAGATGCACGGCGGCGGCGGGCATTCCAACCCTTTCACAAAGTCGCTCGGGGCCGCTGTCACCGTCGGTTTCCAGGACAGGGACGCCGAGCCCCTGGATATTAATGTTCCCTATCACCTGTACCAGCATGAAGTCATGCGTTACCTCGAGCTGGTTAAAAAGGCCGGCGCGGGTACCGATACCCTTGAGCCGCGTATTGCGTTGACGGAATCGGATATTGAACAACTTTTCTGGTTCTTTCCCGATTTGTCCGGGCCCTACGCGGTCATTCACCCCGGCGCATCCGACATACACAGACAGTGGTCCCCGCAGCGATTCGCGTTGGTCGGCGATTCTCTGGCTGAGAAAGGACTGGCGGTTTATATAACGGGCACTGACGGTGAAAAGGACGTTGTCGGGAACGTCGTGAGCTTTATGAAGAATCATGTTGTCAATTTATGCGGGAAACTGACATTAAATGCGCTGACGGCATTATTGGCCAATGCCAGACTGGTTCTTTCCAACGATACCGGGCCACTTTACCTGGCTAGGGCGCTCGCCGTCCCCACCATCGGCATTTACTGGATTGGCAACCTGATTACCGCCAGTGCGATTTCCGTGGAAAGAAATCGTTGCTGCATATCCTGGAGAGTTAATTGCCCGCTTTGCGGAATTGACTGTATCAAGGAGGATGTTCATCATCCCTCCGGGTCGTGCGATCATCTTGCATCCTTCGTTAATGACGTCGAGACCGAAGAGGTTATGAGGCATGCCGACGATTTGCTGTCTTTCAGCAAAACGACAGAGGTGGATACGACATCGGGTCGCAGGATGGGAGCCGCCAGGAGCATGTTTAGTTTGTAGGCGAAAAGGTTTTTGCTCCGATTGGTTGGCGTGTCCGAATTTCGAGGAAAATTGACAAATGGATTTATTCGGAGGGATAGATTGGGGAGGGTTGTTTATTCCAACCACCCCGCTTCTTGAGACGTTTGTCAGGGGGACGTTGGTCTATTTGGCGCTCTTTATTTTGTTGAGGGTGCTGACCAAGCGAGAGTCGAGTTCCGTGGGCGTTACGGACCTGCTGGTGCTGGTTTTGCTGGCGGACGCCGCCCAGAATGCGATGTCCGGCGATTATTCATCGATTACCGACGGCGTGCTTCTGGTTGCCGTTATCGTCTTCTGGAGCTATTTCCTCGACTGGCTCGGGTACAGATATTCCTTTTTCGACCGTCTTATAAAGCCGTCCAAGCTGTTATTGGTAAAGCATGGCAGAATGCTGAAGCGCAATATGGAGAAAGAGCTGATTACGGAAGAGGAACTGATGAGCGAAGTCAGAAAGCAGGGCTTGAAAAATCTGGCGGATATCGATGAAGCCTACATGGAGCCCAACGGCACGATCAGCATCATAAGTGAAAAGCAGCAATCCAAATCGAAAAAACACGAAAGAAAGGTATTTTAAAGCGAAACTGCCCGGCGGTAAGGCTGGCCGGGCAGTTTCAATCAATGCTCTATGATGATGCGTCCTGTTACCACCAGTAGACCGATGCGTACGAAATGCTGCCGGCGCTGCTGGAGAAGTGGTAGTAGTCACTGGCGCCCTTGGCCGGCAGAGACGCGCCGGGAGAGGTCACCGCGGTTCCCGAACCGTTGACCGTAACCGAAATGGTTCTTCCGGAGAAATTCGATACGCCCCATCCGTTGACATTATCCTGGGTCTTGAAGCAGAAAGCGCCGGTTGTATTGAAGTTGCCGGACTGACCGCCTGTTCTGACATTAGGACAGTCGCCGCTTCCGCCGGAGCTGCTGCTCGATGACGAACTTGAAGAGCTCGAGCTGCTGCTGGAAGACGATGAGCTGCTCGACGATGAAGAACTGCTCGACGAACTGCTGCTGGAGGAACTGCTGGACGAGCTGCTGGACGATGAACCGGTACCGCCGCCTTCAATACCAAAGGGAGCCGGCTGGCCGCTGCAGGTTTCGCGCGAGACGCAGCTCTGGTTATTTTCCCAGCCCCAACCGCTTTGCGTGTTGACGCACAAGGGTAGCGGGCTG
>DASVCP010000115.1:0-2127 GCA_036381555.1 Gammaproteobacteria bacterium | reverse complement strand
CGAGGCGCTGGACCAAGTGCCGGGCGTGACAAGGGCCAACGTGATCATCAACGGGGACACCATTCACGTCAGACTGCAAATTCCGGGCGGCCTGACGCGGACGGAAATTGAACGCATCGAACAGGAGGCGCACCGGGCCGTATCGTTTAACCTGCCCAGATACCGGATCGTTTTGACCAGCAATCAAAGCGACGTGCGGCAAAACGAAAGAACGGGGCAGGCCGAAAAAACGGCAAGGAAGGGCTGGTTCCAATCTCTGCCGTCAGGTGTCAAGCGTCTGAGAAAATGTCAGGTTAATTGTTCTATGAAAATGTCAGGATTCGTGCCTGACCGGAGAACTGAATGATCCGAAACGGACTCTCATCCCGTCAAGGGTTGCCGGTGAAACCGGCAATCGTCTGTCGACGACGGCTTCGCCGCCCTTGACGTCCGGATCGCCGTTTCGGGCAAAGGGGATAAGCCGGTCAGGCCGGCCCTTCACAGCTTGCCTGTCACCCGCTGGCTGTGCTACGCTTACCTTGCTGGTATTGCTTCCTGGAGAATGGTGCTCTCCAGGGATGGTTGGCAGCGGGCTTGCGCGGTGGCGCAGGTTCCGCTTCTTTTTTGGCCGTCGGCGTTGCTTTCACCGAGACTTGCTGTGTTTCCACACAGGGCCACGCGCGCCCTTGATGCCATAGCCATACTTGCCCGTCCATGCCGATGCGCACTTCGACGACGGCCTTCGTTTCCCAGCGCGGAACACCGGAACCGGGCTTGGGCATATAACATTTGCCTCCCCAGGAGAACGTCTGCCCGCTGGAGATCCGCCGGTATTCCCGCCGGGTGAAGATGTGCTCCAATGGCGTTTCGGGCAGCGGCCGGTAGGCTGATTCGGCTTCTTGCGGCGGAACGGCGAACCGTCGGTTATGCTTGGCGATGAGTTCCGGCAGCACCCGGTTGGCTTCCTCCATCGTGCACACGTTGCGCAAGCGTAATTCGACCACCAGGCGATCTTGGAACGTTTTCCACAGCCGCTCGATGCGCCCTTTGGCTTGCGGGGATAGCGCCTCGATATGGGTAATGCCCAAATCGGCGATTGCGCGTCCGAACGTGGAAAGCGACTGCGGTTCGCCGGCCAGTTCCTGCTCGATCGTTTGTTTACCCTTGGGAGAGAAGAAAATGGAATGACGGTCACTGTACAGGGCTAGTGGTACTCCTTTACGGCGCAATCCCTCGGTCATGACGGTCACGTAGCCTTCCAACGTTTCGGTCGGCCGAAAAGTACAAGCGATGACTTCGCCGGTGGCATCGTCGATAATGCCATGAAGGGTCAATTGCGGACCGCGATCCTCCAGCCAGGCGTAAGGGGAAGCATCGATCTGCCACAGCATACCCGTTTTAGGCTTGCGCGGCCGAGGTCTGTGGACCTTTGAACGACGGCGTACGCGAGCAGGACGCAACCCGCCTTCAAGGAGAATACGCCGTACGGAAGACACGCTTAAGTGGATGTTCTCGTATTCGGCCAACAGTTCGGCAAAGTGAGTCGAATTGCTCCCGTAGTAGCAACTTTGATACAGGTGTTGCACGCGTTGTTTGAGCGAATCGTCCAAGGTGTGAGCCGGTTTCCGCCCCCGATTTCCGTGAGCGATCGATTGTGCACCTCCATGACGGTATTTGGCCTTGAGCCGATACGCTTGACGGACACTGATGCCCAGGTTGCGTGCAACGTCCTGTTCCGTGAGAAGACCGTCGATCCATTTTTCAATGGTCATCACGCGTTTGAGTTCGTCCTTTGTCAAAGTGATCTGCTCCTTACTCATACTGACATTTTCTCGGAACAGTTACACCCTGACAATATCACAGAACAACAACAAAAACCTGACATAACTGTTGTATAAAATGAAAAATCGTGCTATCCTGTTCTTATTCCTTTTATTGATCGCTTTGCTTTTGATGAAAAATTTTCTTTATGGAGGTGAAAGGCTGTTATTATTGGCCAATCGCTTATGAAAAAGAAAGTACTTCAGGAAAGCCGCTTTGCAAATTTGCTGCAAACCGAACACGACAGCTGCGGCATCATCTGCATCATTGAAAAAAACGGGCTTCCATCGCGTGATAACGTGCGTAAAACGATCGATGCGCTCGTCA
>DASVCP010000114.1:0-6050 GCA_036381555.1 Gammaproteobacteria bacterium | reverse complement strand
GACAGCGTCTTGGCCGACCAACGCTTGCAACCGCTGCAGCAGTTGTTCATTGGGATTTACGCGCCATTGTTCCCCCAGGCGCAGATAGGTGCTGGCGCTGTCTCCCTGATAGCGTATCCAAACCGGGCATGGGCCCCGGCTGTGCGGATGGAGCAGCTCGCCGAGTTTGTCGATAAAGCCGTTGGCCCCTCTTGCGGCGCTTACGCCGATTTCCAGTCTTTTACCGAATCTCTGTCGCGCCTGGTCGATATCGAGTATCTCTTTGGCCCTCACCCGGTAGCCGCCGCTAAAATCGTCAGGGCCCAGGCTGCCTTCCACCACCAGCACCTTGTCGCGTACCAGCAGCGGCGCAAAACGCTGATAGTCGTCCGGCCGGATGACGATATCGACCCGCGCGCTACGGTCGTCCAGCACCAGGAAAGCCATTTTGCCGTTGCGCGTATTCTTGGCGCGCAGCCCGATCACGAGCCCCGCCAGCACGACGTCGAGTTCGTTGGCAAAACGCCCGAACGATTGTCCGACGGTTTTTTTGGATTCCAGGGAATCGATATGATCGGCAATGCGCTTGCCGGTAATTTGCAACAACTCCTCCCGATAGCGGTTAATGGGATGCCCCGTCAAATACAGACCCAGCGTTTCCTTTTCGCCGGACAGACGTTGATCTTCATCCCACTCCGGCTTATGCACCACGTCCACTTCCACCATGGGCTCGGCCAGCGCCGCCCCGAAGATATCAACCTGTCCGACGCTACGGTTGTGTTGATCCTGTTCGGCCAGCTTCATCGCCGCCGGCAGATTGGCCATCAGGGTCGCCCGATTATGTCTGAGACTGTCCAGTGCGCCGGCGCGAATCAGAGCTTCCTGGGCTCGCTTGTTCAATTTGTGGGTGTCCACCCTGCGGCAAAAATCGAACAAATCCTTGAAGGCGCCGTTCTCCAAGCGTTCACGTTCGATACTTTCGATCGCGGAAGCGCCAAGCCCCTTGATGGCGCCCAGGCCGTAGACGATGTTCGAGTCCCTGTCGACGCTGAATGCATAGCTGGAAATATTCACGTCCGGAGGGATCACCTTGAGCTTCAGCTCGTTGCATTCGTCGATCAGCCTTACCACCTTGTCGGTGTTGTCCATGTCGGCCGACAATACCGAGGCCATGAACTCGGCCGGGTAATGCGCCTTGAGCCAGGCTGTCTGGTACGACAGCAGCGCGTAGGCGGCCGAATGCGACTTGTTGAACCCGTAGCCGGCGAATTTCTCCATCAAATCGAAAATATATGTCGCAATTTCGCGCTCGACCCCGTTGTTCACCGCGCCTTCGGTAAAGATTTCGCGCTGTTTGGCCATTTCTTCCGGTTTTTTCTTGCCCATGGCACGCCGCAGCAGATCCGCGCCGCCCAACGTGTAACCGGCCAACACCTGCGCAATCTGCATGACCTGTTCCTGGTACAGAATCACGCCGTAAGTGGATTTCAGAATAGGCTCCAGCGCGGGATGCGGGTAGTGAATAGGCTGACGGCCGTGTTTGCGGTCGATGAAGTCATCGACCATGCCGGATTGCAACGGCCCCGGCCGGAACAGCGCCACCAGTGCGACAATCTCATCGAACGAATCCGGCTGCAGGCGCTTGATCAAATCCTTCATCCCCCGCGATTCCAGCTGAAACACCGCGGTAGTGGCCTGGGCTTTTAGCAAATCGTAGGTTTGCGCGTCATCCAGCGGAATCCTGGCAATATCGATGCCCTCACCACTCTTTGCGTTCAGCCGCCGATTGATGGCTTTCACCGTGTGGTCGATGATTGTCAGCGTTCTCAAACCCAGAAAATCGAACTTCACCAGTCCAATGGTTTCGATATCGTCCTTGTCCAGTTGCGTCACCAGTCCCTGGCCGTCGGGCTCGCAATACAGCGGCGTGAAATCGGTCAGCCCGGAAGGCGCGATCACCACGCCCCCGGCGTGCTTGCCAGCGTTACGGGCCAAGCCTTCCAGTTTTTCCGCCATATCAAGCAAGGCGCCGACTTCCTCGTCCTTCTCATAAGCCTCACGCAACTCTTGCGAGTCCTCCTTGGCCTTGCTCAGGGTCATGCCGATTTCGAACGGAATCAGCTTGGCGATATTGTCGACAAAGCCATAGGGGTGACCCAGCACCCGGCCTACGTCCCGCACCACCGCCTTGGCCGCCATGCTGCCGTAGGTGATGATCTGCGACACCTTGTCCCTGCCGTAGGTATCGGCGACATAATCGATAACCCGGTCGCGGCCGTCCATGCAGAAATCGACGTCGAAATCCGGCAGCGACACGCGCTCGGGATTGAGAAACCGCTCGAACAGCAGGCCGTACTCGATCGGATCAAGATCGGTGATACCCAGGGCGTACGCCACCAGCGACCCTGCACCGGAACCGCGGCCCGGCCCCACCGGCACATCATTGTCCTTGGCCCAGCGGATAAAGTCCGCCACGATCAGGAAGTAACCGGCAAAGCCCATATCGACGATCACCTTGATTTCCGTTTCCAGGCGTCGCTCGTAATCGGTCACTTTTTCCGCCGGCCACGCACCCCCGGCTTGCAACGCCTGCAAACGTCCGCTCAGGCCATGCTTGGCCTGGGCGATAAAATATGTCTCGATGGTTTCGCCAGCGGGAACGGGGAAGTCGGGCAGGTATGACTTGCCGAACTGCAACTGCAGATTGCAACGCCGGCTTATCTCCAGGGTATTTTCCAGCGCTTCCGGGATATCGGCAAACAGTTCCCGCATTTCTTCCGGGCTGCGCAGGTACTGCTGCTCACTGTACAGCCTGGGCCGACGAGGATCGTCGAGGGTTCTTCCGCTGTGGATGCACACCCTGACTTCGTGAGCCTCGAAATCCTCGCGCTCGATAAAACATACATCGTTGGTCGCCACTACCGGCACACGTTTGGATGCAGCCAGTTCCAGCGCCAGCGCGATGTAACTCTCTTCGTGTTCGCGCCCCGTGCGCTGCAACTCCAGATAAAAGCGCTCCGGGAAAATATTCGTCCAGAAGTCGAGCATGGCTTCAGCGTCGGCGGATTTCTGTCCGATTAGCGCCCTGCCGATATCGCCCCGCACGCCGCCCGACAAGGCAATCAGTCCCTCCGCACAAGATGCGACCCAGTCCCGTTCCAGCAACGGCTGACCATTAGCGTTACGCTGGCCGTGTTGATAACCGCGCGAAACCAGTTCGGTCAGATTACGGTAGCCTGTTTCGTTCTGGCATAACAGCCGCAACCGGCTGGGCGCATTCTGGCCGTCCTCGTGCAACCAGGCGTCCACACCGATAATGGGCTTGACTCCGACGGCCAGCGCCGCCTTGTAAAACTTGACCAGCGCAAACAGGTTGCTTTGATCGGTGAGCGCGACGGCAGGCATGCCCGTCTGCTTAACCGCTTTCATCAGCGGCTTGATACGTACCACGCTGTCCACCAGGGAATATTCGGTGTGCAGGCCTAGGTGTACAAAGCCGGGTTTTGCAGGACTGCTCATAACATACTGTTCCGTCTTCGATAAATATCCGGACTGTGCAACGTGTAAATCAATGGTGGCCGCCGGTCCGGTATCAATGAAGAAAATAGTACTTTAGTATTCCGCGACGCGCGAATGCCTGGCTGCCGCGGCGACCGGGGCGAAACTGTGGCGATGCAGCGGACAGGGTCCGTATCGCGCCAGCAACTCCCGATGGCGCGGGGTCGGATAACCTTTGTGCTGGTCGAATTCATACTGCGGATAATGCCGGTGCCATTCCAGCATTTCCCGGTCGCGCGTCACCTTGGCCAATATCGAAGCCGCGCTGATTGCCGCAACTGTGGCATCGCCCTGCACAATGGCCTCGACCGAGCAGCCGACGTCTGGACAGCGGTTCCCGTCCACCTGCACATGATGCGGCGTAACGCTCAATGCCGCCACTGCCCTCTGCATTGCCAGCAGGGTAGCCTGCAATATATTCAGCCGGTCAATTTCCTCCGGTCCCGCGCGACCCAGCGCCCAGCACGCCGCTTCGGACTGGATCAACAGGCACAAATGATCGCGCTGTTTTCCGGTGAGCGTCTTCGAATCCGCCAGACCGGATATCCGCTTCCCGGGATTCAGAACGACGGCGGCGGCGACAACGGGACCCGCCAAAGGCCCTCTCCCCGCTTCATCGACACCTGCAATAATACGCATAGCCATGGTTGTTACGCCATCCATTAAAAAAGCTTATACTTGCGGGCTTAATTTTGTCGCCTAACCCGGCATTCACAGCCGAATATTGTAAAGGTTTTTACGACCCTATGCCCACCAGCCCCAAAGCCGGCAAACCGACGAGAACCGCAGTCATCGGCGCAGGCTATCTTGGCAAGTTTCATGTGGAAAAATACGCGGCACTGCCAAACAGCGAATTGGTTGCCGTCGTCGACACCCAGCTGCAGGCTGCCCAAATCCTCGCGGAGCGACACAACGTCGAGGCATTAAGCCGGTACCAGGATCTGTTCGGCCGGGTCGATGCGGTCAGCATTGCCACGCCCACCTCCACGCACTATACCATTGCACGCGACTGTCTTCAGCATGGCATTCACGTCCTTGTGGAAAAACCGATCACCGTGACGGTTACCGAAGCCGACGAGTTAATCGAAGTCGCCGCCGCCAGCAATGTGAAATTGCAAGTCGGCCACCTGGAACGCTTTAATGCCGCCGTACTGGCGCTGGGAGATGCCCTGCAGCAGCCGAAGTTCATCGAGAGCCACCGTCTGGCGCCGTTCAAGCTCCGGGCGACCGACGTCAATGTCATACTGGATTTGATGATTCACGATATTGACATCATACTCAATCTTATCAAGGCCAACGTGATTGATATCGAAGCCAGCGGCGCGAAAGTCATGTCGGATTCGATTGATATCGCCAATGTTCGCATGGCTTTTGACAATGGCTGCGTCGCAAATGTGACCGCCAGCCGTGTAAGCCTGAAAGCCGAACGAAAAATGCGGATATTTCAGGACGAACGCTATATCTCGATTGATTTTCAAAATCGCATACTGAGTCAGCACACAAAAGTTAAATCCGGAAACGAGGCGGAAATCCCGAGAATTGAGAGTCATGAACAGATTTTTGACAACGATGACGCCTTAAAAACGGAAATTTCCGCATTCCTGCGCGCTATTGAGACGGACACGATGCCCATCGTCACCGGCGAAGACGGCCGCCGCGCGCTGCAAACCGCCATTCGTATTACCGAGCTGTTGCAATAAGAGCAGCACGATCGTTTAATCGCCCCGGAACCAAGCTTCAAGGAAATAACATGATTCCCATGGTGGACCTTCAAACCCAATACCAGCAATTAAAGAGCGAAATCGATACTGGTATCGCCAATGCGCTGGCTGATTGCCGCTTTATCCTCGGCCCCAACGTGCAGGCTTTCGAAGAAGAGGTCGCCGATTATCTTGGCGCCGGATATGCCGTCAGCTGCGCATCCGGCACCGACGCCCTACATCTGGCCTTACTGGCGGCCGGCATTGGCGCGGGCGACGAGGTTATCACGTCATCCTTTACCTTTATCGCCACGGCCGAAGCCATCAAATATGTCGGCGCCACGCCGGTGTTTGTCGACATCGATCCGGGCACTTTCAATATTGATCCCGTAGCAGCGGCCAAGGCGGTTACGAACAAAACCAAAGCCATACTCCCCGTGCACCTGTTCGGCCAGCCGGCGGACATGAACGCCTTGCAAACAATCGCCGCCGACAACGACCTGCTTATCGTCGAAGACTGTGCCCAGTCGTTCGGCGCGACATTCAACGGCACCATGACCGGCAATTTCGGCATCAGCGGCTGCTTCAGTTTTTTTCCCAGCAAGAATCTGGGATGTTACGGCGATGGCGGGCTGATCAGTTGCAATTCGGCGGAAGTTGCCGAAAAGCTCAGGATATATAGAAACCACGGCAGCCGGGAACGCTACTACCATGATGTGATCGGTTATAACAGCCGGCTGGATGAGTTGCAGGCGGTGGTTCTCAGAATCAAGCTCAAACATATCGACGGTTTTAACGAGCAACGCTACCGAA
>DASVCP010000113.1:0-4413 GCA_036381555.1 Gammaproteobacteria bacterium | reverse complement strand
GCTGCAGCGGCAACTGCCCGGCAGCGACCTGCCGACCGTGGTCGTCACCCACCACGCCCCCGCCACCGGCTCCATCGCCGAACAATACAAAGCCAACATGCTCAACCCGGCGTTCATCTCCGAGATGGACGAGCTCGTCACCCACTCCGGCGCAAGATGCTGGATACACGGCCATACCCACAGCCGCTTCGACTACACCCTCGGCGACACCCGCGTGCTCTGCAACCCGCGCGGCTATCCCAATGAGGTCACGCGGTTCGATCCGGGGTTTGTGGTGGAAATATAAAAGCAAGCCTCACGCGAATACCGCTCTCGGCTCCTGCCTACGCGGCATTAGTACCGCGCGCTTTTGCATCCATGCGGCGCGGCACAGACACATCCCTGTGTCTAGTGCGTCTGACCGCCATGGATGGCGGAAATGCCTGTATCGAATGGATCGAATACAGGCCCTGCACGTTGGCGCAGAGAAAAGCCAAAAGGGGAAACCCGACAATCCCGGCTTGATGCTTTGATGCCAGTCCAAAAAGTACTATGATGTACGGCATGCGCACCACTCTCACCATCGACGACAAACTCGCAGCCGCGCTGAAAAAGCGCGCCTTCGAAACCGGCAAATCCTTTGAGGAAGTCGTCAACGAAGTACTACGCGCCGGCTTGGCCGCCGTACCCGCTCCGCCTGAACCCAAGCCTTTTAAAAGCAAATCGTTCCCCATGGGAGGACCTTTACCCGGAATTAATCTGGATAAAGCCAATCAACTGGCCGGCGAGTTGGAAGACGAGGAACTTGTATAATGGATCATTCCTCCTGCTGTAGCCAGGATGGAGCGACGAGCGGAATCCGGGGAATAATGCCTAAAAACTTAGCCTCACGCGAAGGCGCTAAGGCGCTAAGAAAAATCAAAAGGGAAAGACAATGAAGTTAGCTCATAAACCCGCTTTTCAGTCTTCTGATTTTGGTGAGGTCAGAACCTCTTGTGCTTCGCGCCTTAGCGCCTTAGCGTGAGACAATCAAATATAAAAACTGAGGCATGGGCCTGCATGAATGACACCACTCCCGAGATCGAAAAAATGGTCAGAGACCGTTACATGCAAATGACGGGGGAAGAACGCTTTCTGATCGGCATCCGAATGTTCGATACCGCCAGGGCAATCGTGCTGTCGTCGTTGCCAAAAGACCTGTCAGAAAAAGAGAAACGGCGTCAGCTTTGCGAGCGATTTTACGGGGCGGAAGCCGGGCGGGCTTTCAGATGATTCGCTAATCGCCGCGCGAAAATCCGGTTAAACCTCGCATCCCGCCCCTCTTTTACCATGAAAATCCCTCACCTGATGGTGGATTTTCATGGTAACAATCGCCCATGCCGCTGCCCGCCATTTTGCAAACCCTGAATCAGGCGCTTGCCTGCCGCATAGCATGAAGCATTTCCGTTTATACAAATTGTAACTTGAACTTACAATTTGTATAGACTATGCTTTTTCCATGCCTCAAAAACACTTTATCGAGCGCCACGCCTCCAAAACCCTGCGAAGACTGTCGCGCGCCTTCCCGATCATAGGGCTCACCGGCCCTCGCCAGGCGGGGAAAACCACATTGGCGCAACACCACTATCCCAGAAAACCCTATGTATCCCTGGAAAATCCGGATCAATTGGACTTCGCCCGCTCCGATCCAAAAGGATTTCTGGCGCAATTCCCCAAAGGCGCCATCCTCGATGAGGTGCAGCGTTGCCCGTCACTGTTTTCCTATTTGCAAGGACTGGTCGATGCACGCGGGCAAATGGGACAATTCGTATTAACCGGCTCGCAACAGTTCGGCTTCCGGGCGCAACTCAGTCAGACACTGGCGGGCCGGATCGGCTTGATTCACCTGCTGCCTTTTTCCTTACCGGAACTGAACGCAAATGGCAGATCGCCATTGCCATTGAACGAACAACTGTGGAAAGGCTTTTATCCGCCCATGTACGACCGCGACATCCAGCCGAACGACTGGTATGCCAACTACACGCAAACCTACATCGAACGCGATGTGCAACAACTCATCCAAATCAAGGATCTGAATACGTTTCGCACATTCCTGCGGATATGTGCGGGCCGCGCCGGACAAATCATTAACCTCAGCGGCATCGGCAACGACTGCGGCATTTCGCACAATACCGTTAAAGAATGGTTGTCCGTGCTGGAAGCCGGCTACATCATATTCCGCCTGCCGCCGCATTTTAAAAACTTCTCCAAGCGGCTCATCAAAAGTCCCAAGCTGTATTTTTACGACACTGGCCTGCTCTGCTGGCTGTTGGGCGTCAAACAACCCGACCAACTGTCGGTGAATCCTTTACGCGGCGCTATTTTTGAAAATTTCGTTATCAGCGAAGTATTGAAAACGCAATACGCTAACGGCGACACCCCCGGCCTGTACTTCTGGCGTGACAATCTGGGCCTGGAAATCGACCTGATCATTGACCGCGGCCAGACGCTCATACCCGTCGAAATCAAAGCCGGCCAAACCATCAGCCAGGACTTTATGAAGAACCTGGAGAAATGGAAGGCACTGGCGGGCAAAACAGCGCAGTCGGCTTTCCTCGTTCACGGCGGCGAGCAGGCGCAAAAACGCACTGCGGCCCATATACTGTCCTGGAATAACCTGGAACCCTTGCTGAGCAAGTTGGCATAGCACAAGCAATTCGAAATATAAAAGCAAGCCTCACGCTAAGGCGCTAAAAATAAAGATAATTTTCAATAAATTCCTCTTTGATAGACAGGTACTGGCTTTTCCTGGTAGTTGTTCACGATACGCTGGATACCTTGTCGGAAGGTTTCTTGCTTCATATACCGATTCAAGCAATCCCGGGCCTGGTCTTTATGTATATGAAATGCGATGTCTACAACATTTGAAGCCGGATTTTCCAGCACTTGATTGTTCATGATATAGCCCTCTTACCTTGTAGTTTAATTTTTTTGTGCCTTCGCGTGAGACATTAAAAATATAATAAAATGTCTGGCTTTCCAACCCGTGACCCCGCGCTACAAATAGGTTATTTTACCTCCTCAACCGCCGGCCAAAGTTTGCCGGGCGGCCACCGATGATAAGACTTCGGGCCGGAATACCGGCCATTAGAACCTATCTCAAATGTAGCGAGCGCAGATGAGATGAGGCAAAAGCAAACGAAAAAGCGCAGTTTATCGGGAATAAATGAGCATTTTGAGAGAGCTTTTAACGAAGTATCAGCAAGCGCAGTAATTTTGAGATAGGTTCTAACAATACCGGGCGAAACATGTTTTACACTGCAACTCAAATCCGCCATCCCGTCCTGTTCACGCTGCTGATGCTGTTCGCCTGCGCAGCCGTTGCGCAGCAGGCCGACATACCGGTGCCGGTCGAACCCCGGCCGGCGTGGTTGTTGCCGCTTGAAGTCGAACAGGCCGCCGAGGTGCCGCACGCCACCGTCGCCAACGGCATTTATCACCTGCTGGTCGACAACCAGGTGCGCGTCGGCGGCGACGCCGAAGCCGAATATTTTTTCCATTACGCCGAGCAGGTGCTCAACCAGACCGGGGTGGAAAGCAATTCGCAGATCACCGTCAACTTCGATCCGGTTTACGAAACGCTGGTGTTGCACGACGTGTCCGTCTGGCGCGACGGCCGGCAGACCGACAGGCTGCAAACCGCCAGGATCTCGCTGATCAACCGCGAGGAGGAACTGGACAGCCTGCTCTACAGCGGCAGCAAAAGCCTGCACCTGATTCTCGACGACATCCGCGTCGGCGACATCATCGAATACAGCTTCAGCATCCGCGGCGACAACCCGATCTACAACGGCATTTTCGCCTACAGCCGTTCGCTGAACTGGGGAATCCCGGTGCATCATCTGCTGCTGGCGGTGCACTGGCTCAAACCCGGGCCGCTGCACCACCAGATCCGCAACAGCGAGCTCGCGCTCGACAGCAGCGGGATAGCGGGCGGCACGCTTTACCGGATCGAACATCGCAACACCGAACCGCTCACCGAAGACGAAAACACGCCGCACTGGTTCAACCCTTACGGCGTCGTCTACTTCAGCGAATCGGCCAACTGGCGGCAGGTCGCCGACTGGGCGCGGCCGCTGATGGAAAGCGGCGTGGAAAGCAACGCCGCCATCCGCAAGCTCGCCGCGCGCATTCGTAACGAACACCGCGAACCGGCCGCGCGGATCGCCGCCGCGCTGCAATACGTCCAGGACGAAATCCGCTACTTCGGCATCGAGATCGGCGAAAACTCGCACCGCCCGGCTAAAGCGAGCGTGACGCTGGCGCGGCGCTACGGCGACTGCAAGGACAAAACCGTGCTGCTGCTGTCGATCCTGCGTGAACTGGGCGTCGAGGCGTACGCCGCGCTGGTCAACAGCCGTAAGCAACAACAGATCAAAGACATCATCCCGGCCG
>DASVCP010000112.1:0-2003 GCA_036381555.1 Gammaproteobacteria bacterium | reverse complement strand
ATTTTATGACCTCTGTATTCGCGCCGGCCTACTGTTGGATTTTCATTTAGCGATCAGTGATGCCCGTCGGCGATACCGCCGTTACCGTCGGGCAGGCCGATGCGGATATTCTGCATCATGCCCTGGTCTTCGTGGTCGAGGATGTGGCAGTGCAGCACGAAGTCGCCGATATAGCGTTCATAGCGCGTGCGGACGATGACTTTGTAGCTCTTGCGCTCGCCGTCGGGCAGTGCCACGTTTTTCACCCAGAGGGTGTCTTTCCAGGTGCCTTTCAAACCGGGGTACTGGGGGTCTGGTGCTGCGCTTTTGTCGTAATCGTCGATCGCCCGCGGGTCGCTGACGTCCTTGCCGTCCGGGTCGAGGATAGCAACCACCTGGAAAGGATTGACGTGGATATGGAAAGGATGGCTGGCCAACAGCGAGGTCAGCGTCCATTCATCGGTACTGCCCAGGACCAGTTTACGATCGATACGATTAGGGTCATAGGGTTTGCCGTCGATGAGAAAACCTTCGCTGTTGATGTTGAATTCCAGCGTTTGTTTGTTCGGTGTCGGCGGGATGGTTTTATGCTGTACAAACTTGGCCAGTGAGCCGTTGTTTTTCAAGTCGGCGATGACGATGTCGCTGACCGCGGCGGGGTAGTTGCGTCTGGCGGCATCGATCAGGGCCGCTTGCAGTTGTTCGTCAATATTGCCTGTCGCTTTTTTGTTGGCGGCAACCCGCACCATGGCCAGCAGTCGTCTGGAGGATGGGGTTTGATCGACGTTGGCGGCCGCGGGCGCGTCGGCATCGATGACGCAATACTGTCCGGGTTCGGGGAACAGCATCAGGGTGTCCCAGCGATAACCGGGTTGAAAGACAATGTTGTCGGTCTGACGAATATTGGCCGTGGTCAGGCCGTCGGTGGCGATCACATGTTGCGGGACCGGCGTGCCGGTGCAGTGTTGTTCGATAAAAGCGTCATGCTGCGTGGCGCTCAGGTTTGCGGGCAGTTGCGCGCCGGTGTCGAGTTTCCGGAATTCCAGGTTGATGCTGTCGCGTACCCCGGCGTGAATCATGCGCCAGCGTTCGACCTGGCCGGCTTCGGCGTCGTCAAACAGCGGTTGGATCTGGCCGTTGATGCTGGTGTAACGGCCGGATTCCTCCCAACCGCCGGGTCCGAAGCCGTCATAATTTTCGATGACGCCGACATCGTCCGGGTCGCAGCGGTAAGTGTTGTCCGGATTGAGCTTGATCTGGGGGTCGTCGCCTTTGGTATAGCAGGCGTACTGGATCTGTTGAAAGACCAGCACGCGCTCTTTAAAGGATTGTTTTTTGTTCGGCTTTAACAGGGTGTCGATATCGCCGTTCTGCTCCACCGTCGGCGCGCGCCGGCCTTCGATAATCAATGCGCCGGCCATGCCGCTGGCGACTTGCAGCGCGGTCGAGCCGTGACGGTGCGGGTGATACCAGAAGGTGCCGGCGGGGTGATCCGCGGGCACGTTGTATTCGTATTGGAAGTCGACGCCGGGATTGATCGAGATCAGGACATTGTCGCTGTTGCCGGCGGGGTTGATCCATAATCCATGGGTATGCATATTGGTGCCGTTAAAGCAGTGCGGCGTGTTGACCGCGGCGGTTTTGTCGGTGCAACTTGGGTCGGCCGGCAGGCGGTTAAGCAGGGTCGCGTTAATCGTTTCGCCGGGGAGAATCCGAATGGTGGGCGCGACATAGGGTGCGTTTGGATCGATACCGGTGCCTTGATAACTGCGCAGTCTGACATTGTCATCACGCCCGGTACTCGGGTTCCAGAGTTTACTGGCGGTGTAGTCGACCCGCCACTGTAGTGAAGGCGATTGCCTGGGTGTGGTTTGTTGTTCGTCGGCGGGACGGTTGATCTTCATCAGCGGCGGGTTTTGGAACGGTGCCAGCGCCTGCGAGGTCGGACTGAATAAGGTGACGAAGAATATAGCAATAATCGCGGGTTTTATTCCGGGGCGGAATGTCGGCATGGTGGTCTCCAT
>DASVCP010000111.1:0-22863 GCA_036381555.1 Gammaproteobacteria bacterium | reverse complement strand
CTTTTTATAAGCAAGAACGCCGCACACCAGCAACAGCAGCGGGCCGTGCGAATACGTGGGATTGCCCTCCCGCATCCACAGGTTCAGAAGGTCGCCCACCGTTTCTCCATATATAAGGAGAAAAACGCCGGCAGCGGCCAGAACCAGCGCGGGCCGGGTCCAATCGCGGTACTGCTGCAAAAGCATCAGGCCTGACATCGATAGTTATATTTATTCATCAGGTCGTAAAGCGTGGGCCTGCTGACTTTCAACATGCGGGCAGCCCGGGAAATATTGCCCTTGTTGGCCCCCAGCGCTCTTTCCAGGGCCTGTCTCTCGGCGCGCTCCCGGTAATGCGCCAGTGAAAAGTTGTCTATCGGCGGCAAGGCTGTCGGCAATCCCAGATCTTCGGCCTCGACGATGTGTTTCTCTGTCATCACCGCCACCTGCTTCAGACGATTTTCCAGCTCACGGATATTTCCGGGCCAGTTATAGTTTTCGATTGCCAACAGGGCGCCGCTGCTCAACTTCAGCCTGGGCTTGCCGAGCTCTTTGACGTACTTACCGAACAAAGAATTGGCAATAGCCGCCGCGTCGCCGGGCCGTTCGCGCAGCGGGGGCACTTCGATAACCATTTGCGACAGCCTGTAATACAGATCCTCGCGGAACTTGCCGGTCTTGATCAGCGATTTCAAATCCTGGTGTGTGGCCGCCACCACGCGGATATCGACCGCGATTTCATTTCTGCCACCCAGTCGTTCGATCGTTTTTTCCTGTAGAAAACGCAGCAGTTTGGCCTGCAACGACATAGGGAGATCGCCGACTTCGTCCAAAAACAACGTGCCGCCCTGCGCATGCTCGATACGGCCGATAGTCCGCTGAACCGCACCGGTAAAAGCGCCTCTCTCGTAACCGAACAGTTCGCTCTCCAGCAGTGATTCGGGTATGGCCGCACAATTGATGGCGACAAAATTGGCATGGCTGCGCGAGCTCAGATCGTGTAGCGCCCGCGCGAGCAACTCCTTGCCCGTGCCGCTTTCACCCTGCAACAGGGTGGTAATATCCGACGGCGCCACCTTCTCAACCACGCGACAGACCTCCAGCATCTTCTGACTCGCCGCCACCAGCCCCGGCAAAGGCGCCATGGATTGCTTTCTGAGCAACTCCCGGTTTTCCGCTTCCAGATCGTAAACATTGCAGGCGCGCTCGACGATAAACTTAAGTTCGTCGATCTCAATCGGCTTGGCATAGAAATCGTAGGCACCCAGCCCGATTGCTGTCAGCGCATGCTGGCGCTCGTCATTGCCGGTCACCATGATAACTTTCGTATACGGCATTTCCTTCAATATCTCCTTCAACGTGGCCACCCCCTCGCTGACGCCGTCAGGATCCGGCGGCAGACCGAAATCCAACAGCACAACTTCCGGCTGACATTCCTTAACGCATCTCATGGCCGACTTACGGTCGTTGGCAACCAGCACATCGAGCGCCGAAAAACCCCATCGCAACTGCTTCTGCAATCCAATGTCATCTTCCACAACCAATATTTTTCTACTCGAACTACCCATGAACCACCTCTACATTCTCCATTACGCTCATTTCCTTGGTTTCAAGCCTCCTCGGTAATGTGATGGTCACCGACGTTCCGCGATCAACCGCGGAATCAACCGAGATACTTCCGCCTATGGACTGCACATATTCCTTGACCTCAAAAGCACCTATTCCCATGCCCTTATTCGTTTTGGTCGAGTCGAAAGGCCTGAAGAGCCGTTTCTTCACAAAATCGTCCGTCATTCCGCAACCGTTATCTTCCACTTTCAGCCTTACCCGCTCGTCATCAGCCGACATGCAAATTTTCACAATGCCATCGGCACTGGTAGCATCCTGGGCGTTACTGATTAAATGACGTATCGCCATTGATAACTGTTCCGCGTCGATCAACAGTTCGATATCCTTTTGCGCTATTTCCAGCATCAAGGGCGGCTTTCTTGTCCCGCATTCCTCCACTACCTGCTTAAGCAGGTCATTAAGACAGATTGTTTTTTCCGAATTTGCATTACCCTTGCGAAGTTTTCTTAAAAGTCCGTTCATCTTTTCAACGCTGTTTTCAATCGTTTGCATGGCGTCCTGCACGAACAACGGGTTACCCATATGTTTCACGGCGTTTTGCGTCACTAGCGACAGCTGCGACATTAGATTGTTGATATCGTGTATGACGAACGCGGCGAGCTTGTTGTAAGCCTCGAACTGTCTCGCCTGCGACAACTGCTCGGCCGCCTCTTCCAGAGCAAGATAGCTGGTAATCTGCCGCCCCACCGTCTTGAGAAAATCGGTATCTTCCCAGGTCAACCCGGTACGTTTCCCGGCGCTTTCCAGTATCACGAAACCGAATACACCATCGTCATTTATCAAGGGAACGACCAGCCACGCCCCTTTGGTTTTCAGATCGTCCAACCATTCGGGAATCAGAAGCCCGCCGGGTGGAGGAACTTCTCCCAGGTCGATCACCCATTCTTTCTTTTTCAGGAATTCAACAAACGGACTGTCGTGGGGCTCTTTTACCTGCAACGAGCATTTCATGTTCCAGGTCGCAACCAACTCATAGTCCGTCGCTTCCCCCCTCATCCACAGACATCCGCCCCGGGCGGACACAATGCGGGCAAGACACTTTATCGCCCTTTGCTGCAAACTCAGTTCGCTGGCCGAATCCGACAGCGTATTGATCAATCGCAACCATTCGAGGCGGTAATCGTACTTGTTC
The DNA here is from genome assembly GCA_036381555.1 of Gammaproteobacteria bacterium. Classification (GTDB taxonomy): domain Bacteria; phylum Pseudomonadota; class Gammaproteobacteria; order HTCC5015; family HTCC5015; genus DASVCP01. The sequence continues at coordinate 20,123 of DASVCP010000111.1, read as the reverse complement.
CTGAAAAAGTGCTTGACGATAAACACTTTCAGCCGGGACCTGGCCTGTCCAGACAACATGATAAGCACAAGCAGCAGAATAGCGCCGAACAGAAACACTGTTTGCGTAAGTCCGCCCCATGTTCCCCCGTAGGCTTTGAGGTAATATCCGCCCGCCGCCATCAATAACAGGTAGGCGCCGACCCCGGTCAACGCCGTCGTATAAAAGACGACATGCCGCGATATAAAAATGCCGGTGGAGAACTGCGGGCTGCGGGCCACTGAAACGGCCAGCAGCGGCACGATAATTACGCCGACGAACCCCCGCGCGCTCCAATAAACCATGTTCAACTGCCTGAAAAGCAGGGCGTTCGAATAGAGGTAAATGTCATAGGCGAACATTGCGCCTATGCCGACGCACAGGAACTTGATCGTCCAACGCTTCACGTCCGGCGTATTGCGGTAGATCTGCTCCACCAATACCAGGCCGATTAACGGCAGCCCCAGCAGTCCCAGCAGCGGCCAGACGCTCAGGTTTTCGTTGATCGGCTTTTCACCGGCGAGATAGGCGGCGGCGCAAATCAGCAGATTGACAGCCACTACCAGATATACCGTGTTAACCAACGACCATTCCGGCCGGATCAACCGCTTCTCCCTGAACTCGCCCATCATTGACAGCAGGAACGCCAGCCAGGCGCCGGACCTTACAATCTCCGCCAGATAATAGCTCCAGAATGAAAGCGTTTTTGAAAGAACGCCGAGTATGAGCAAGCCGGACCATAAAGCGTTCGTGATAACAGCGATCAACAGGAAGGCGCCCTGATAGCGGCCTCGCCAGCCGGTCACCAACAACAGGGCAAACAGCGTGTTTATAACGGCGGCCAGGGCATAACCGGCCAATCCCATCTCTATAAACACAATACTGTTATTCATGATCGAGCACACTCATGCCTTCTGATATTTATAAGTACCTGCTTTCAATAATGGCGCCGACAGAGTCAGCGTGATTACATCCCGGTTGAAATTCCCCTTGCGGTCAGCGCGCACCCTTGCCAAAAAGAATCACTTCAAACGTGCGGAATATAATGATGAGGTCGAGGAACAGGCTCTGATTCTTCACGTAATACAGGTCGTACTGGAGTTTTTCCATCGCATCCCGATCGGACGCCCCGTAGGGATAGCAAAGCTGCGCCCAGCCGGTAATCCCCGGCTTGACCTGATTGCGTTGTTCGTAATAGGTGATCTTTTCACGCAGCATGCCGTCGAACTCGGGACGCTCCGGCCGCGGACCGACAAAGCTCATATCCCCTTTCAGCACGTTAAACACCTGCGGCAATTCGTCGATACGCGTCTTGCGGATAAACCTGCCCACCCTGGTCACCCGGTTGTCGTTCTGTAATGCCCACACCGCCTTCCCGTCTTTCTCGGCATCCTCTTTCATGCTGCGGAATTTGTATATGGTGAAAATTCTGCCTTTTTCGCCCACTCGCTTCTGCGTATATAAAACCGAGCCTTTAAAATTGCTTTCAACCATGATTGCCAGCGCCGCCAGCAGCATGACCGGGGACGCCGCGATCAGTACGCAACAGCTGACCGCAATATCAAGTGCGCGTTTGACGACATACTTTGCCGTTGTCTGCTTAAAACCGTCGGAAAATATAATCCAGCTCGGATCGAGCAGGTTTACATTGACATAGCCGGTTTCCCTTTCATAGAAAGTCAGCAGATTAACGACGTTCACGCCGGATGCTTTACAGTCAAGTAATTCGCGCAGCGGCAGCTTGCTCCGGCGCTCATCAACCGCATCGACAATTTCATCAACACGCAACTCCCGCGCGAGTTCACACAGAGGCTTGTTTGGCTTCAAGATACGCTTGTTGGCGCCTTCCTCCGGATCTCCATGAGTATGCACGAAACCAACAATAACAAATCCGCGTTGATCGATTTTGTTGCAAAACCGCTGAAGAATACTGTCGGCTTTCCGTCCGGCTCCGTAAATCAGTATGCGTCTCTTCAAGAAACTGTTATCCACCGCACTGAGAAAAACAAACCTTATTGCGCAAACGGCGACGAACGATACCGTAAAAATAAATCCCATTGTCGGAAGGCCCAATTCCATCATGGAGAAAACCGTCGTCATCAGCAGTACGGCGGCTCCGCCCATTACAAAACCCATCACAATCCTGGCCATCACGTACGAATACCCCTCTAACCTGGCCTGGTATAGCCCCATAGCCAACATGCTCAACAGCATAATGACACAGAAGACGAACGCCCTCGGCATGACGTCATCCATCCCCCCGCCGACGTTGCAAAAATTTCCATGGCCGCAGAGCGTAATTACAAAATACACAGAGAAAATAAATACGAGAGCCTCCCCCAAACCCAGAATAAGAAACGGCAAATTAAAATAATGATTAAACAAGCGTACGCTCATCCGTTTACTCCAAATCGCTTAGTTTTTAAATCGTTTATTGGAATTTCACCTGTACCGGAAGACATGCGCCTATCAAAACCTCACAGAGCAGAAGTCACACTCCGGCTAGCCACACTAAAACAGCATCCATAAAGCTCGATTTTGGATAATGTTCTGTCACCGACACCACCGGCACAGCTTCTCCATTGCAGAGACCATGCCATACTGTTCGTAAAGTAAGCCGATACCGTCGCAACTTTAATGTTTAAAATTTGTAAAGTTATTTTTTATCAGTAATACGAGCATCGTTGTCAAAAAGCCCGGCGCTTTGAAACCCGTTTGGTTGTTCTTCGACAAGCGGTTGAAATGATTTCAGACACATGCAAAGGCGTGACAACCTTCATGTTTGAGAATGTGTTTCGTTCTTTTACACCCTGATTGGCATCCCGAACGGTGAGCCGCCGGCATAAACACACCCGACACTGCTATTTTCCGTGTTAAGGCGGTTGCCGCCCTTAAATTTGACTTGCCATTTCACGGTTTTTTACGCGCAATTCGCCATTCTTATCACTAGGCCTTCGCAGCCCGCTTGCAGGCTTGCAAATCTACCAGTAGGATACCGATGCACTGTACGGTAACGGCGCGAAACCCGGATTTCGGGAACTGGATTACCGGCCGGTACAGGCTCGATTACAATCAATAGAGATTTTTACAAATGCCTTCGATTCAAGAGAGTAAAATCGCCGTCGTCGGCCTCGGGTATGTCGGCCTGCCGCTGGCAGTGGAATTCGGCAGGATAATTCCAACGTTGGGTTTTGACATAAAGCCAAAACGTGTAGCCGAACTCAAGCAGGGCCTGGACAGAACACTGGAGGTAAGCGAGAAGCAACTGGCCGACAGCCGCCAATTGAGATTTTCAGACCAGCCGGAAGACCTGGCGGCCTGCAATGTCTTTATTGTTACCGTACCTACGCCGATCGACAGTTACAAGCGCCCCGAGCTTGCGCCTCTGAAAGGCGCCAGCCATACCGTCGGCCGGGTATTAAAACGCGGCGATGTGGTGATTTATGAATCGACCGTGTTCCCGGGCGCCACCGAGGAAGTCTGTGTTCCCATACTTGAGGCGGAATCGGGTCTCAAATTCAACCGCGATTTTTATGCCGGCTACAGCCCGGAGCGCATCAACCCGGGCGATAAAAGCCGATCCATTACCACCATCACCAAGGTCACTTCAGGTTCCACGCCCGAAATCGCCGATTTTGTCGACGAGCTTTACACCCAAATTATCAAGGCCGGCACCCACAAGGCTTCGAGCATCAAGGTTGCCGAAGCCGCCAAGGTCATCGAAAACACCCAGCGTGACCTGAACATCGCCCTGATCAACGAACTGAGCCTGATCTTCAATCGCATCGGCATCGACACCGAGGAAGTGCTGAAAGCCGCCGGCACCAAGTGGAATTTTTTACCCTTCCGGCCGGGCCTGGTGGGCGGGCACTGTATCGGAGTGGACCCCTATTATCTGACCCACAAGGCACAGGAGCTGGGTTACCATCCCGAAGTTATCCTGGCGGGACGCCGCATCAACGATGCAATGAGTATTCACGTCGCTGAAAACATCGTCAAAAAGCTGGCGCAAAAGAAGATCCAGATTGCCGGCGCGCGGGTGCTGATCATGGGGTTGACGTTTAAGGAAAATTGTCCGGATATCCGCAACACCAAAGTTATCGACGTTGTGCGTGAGCTGCGAAGCTATTACATCGACGTTGACGTCTACGATCCCTGGGCCGATGCCGAAGAGGCCGAGCGGGAATACGGCATCAATCTGCTGACCAAACCCGGCGAAAACCGTTATGACGCCGTCATACTGGCCGTCGCCCACCGGGAGTTTATCGAAATGGGGGCGGCCAAAATACGCGCGTTCGGCAAGCAAAACAGTATAATTTACGACGTAAAATACATGCTGCCGGCGGATCAGACGGACGCCCGGCTTTAATTTACCGATTCAGAGAGCGTTATCATGAAAGTACTGGTCACCGGCTCCGCCGGCTTCATCGGCTCGGCGTTGTCTTTAAAGTTGCTGGAACGCGGCGATGAAATTATCGGCATCGACAATCTCAACGACTATTACGATGTCGAGTTAAAAAAGGCCAGGCTGGCGCGCAACCGGGCTTACGAACGCTATACACACTTTCATTGCTCACTTGAGGATCGCGAACAGATTCAGGATATTTTCAGCGACGCGCAGCCGCAACGGGTGGTCAACCTGGCGGCGCAGGCCGGGGTGCGTTACTCGCTCCAGAATCCCTATGCCTACGTCGACAGCAACATTGTCGGTTTCATCAACATCCTGGAAGCCTGCCGCCATAACCGCGTCGAAAACCTGGTCTATGCATCCAGTAGCTCGGTGTACGGCGCCAATACCCGCTTGCCGTTTTCGGTACACGACAATGTCGATCACCCCTTAAGCCTGTACGCCGCAAGCAAGAAAGCCAACGAACTGATGGCGCATACTTACAGCCACCTGTACGGTCTTCCCACGGTCGGGCTGCGATTTTTCACCGTCTACGGCCCCTGGGGGCGGCCGGACATGGCGCTGTTTCTGTTCACTAAAAATATTCTTGCCGGCAAACCCATCGACGTTTTCAACCACGGCCGCCACAGCCGCGACTTCACCTACATCGATGACATTATCGAAGGCGTGATACGCTGCCTCGACAAAATCCCGCAGCCCAACCCCGGCTGGACCGGCGATAATCCCGATTCCGCCACCAGCAACGCGCCTTACCGCCTATACAATATCGGCAACAATCAACCGGTCGAACTGCTGGATTACATCGCCGCCATCGAACAGGCCACCGGCCGTAAAGCGCAGCGCAATCTTCTGCCGCTGCAACCCGGTGATGTTCCGGATACTTACGCCGACGTTCAGGCCCTGGTCGACGACGTGGATTACCGTCCCTCCACGCGCGTCGCCGAGGGCGTGGAGAAATTCGTCGCCTGGTACAGAGAGTACTACCGGGTATAGCCGGGCCGGAATCAGCCGTTCCGGCAGCAGCCTTAACGCAGACGACCGCCCATGGAGCGCGGATCAAGCAGCAACGTTAATGCGTGACGCGGAGGTCTTAAAATTTTGATGTTGCATTTCCGAGGCAACATTACGATTATCAAACCCTTTAAATCAATGTCTTGCATCCCCTCTCCAATAAGGAGAGGGGAATCTCCTGTTAAAATCCTTTTCACGTCCCCACGCGCATCAACGACTTGATAGTATGAAAACAAAGGCATTTTATAACGACAACCTGCATGCGTTTTCTTTGCGTCTCTGCGTCAAATGGTTTAATTCATAACTAATACACCCGCTTCCGGACAAGCTGGGAAATCGCCGGCCATTCATACAGCAACACGCCCGACAACACCACCGCTGCCCCCGCCCAGGCCGAGACCGCCGGCGTTTCGCCGTTAACCGCGCTACCCAGCAGCAAGGCAATCACCGGCGTTACCAGGGTAATCAGCATAACGCTGCCGGTGGGCAGGCGTTTGAGCACGTAATAAAAGAGTATAAAACCCGCGAACGAACCGAACACGGCCAAATAGCCGATCGCCGCCATGGCGCGCAGCGGAATTTCATCCGGCCAGCTCTGGCCGCTCGCAAGCCAGCTCATCGCGAAGAACGGCACGGTCACCAGCAACCCGCCGGTATTGACGACCACCGCCGGCGTACCGCCGCCCACCCGCTTGATCAGCACCGAACTCAACGCATACAGCGTGACCGACAGCAACATTCCCAACATGCCTTTCCAGCCATCGGGCCCCAGATACATCTGATCCTGGAAAATGACCATCAAACCGACGACCCCGGCGCAGGCGCCCAGCAACTTGTTGGCGCGAATAAAACTCTCCTGCAACAACCACCAGGCAAACAGCCCCGCGACAATCGGCGCCAGACCGAACATGACCGATATCAACCCGGAGGGGATGAACCTGGACGCCCAATAGACACACATCATGGCGCCGAAAACCCCCAATACCGTGGCAAAGTATATTTTCATCGACTCCGCCGTGAAGACCATGCGCAACCCCTGGAACCGCATCCAGAGGTAGGAAAGCACCAGACTGATCGCAATGCGCACGCTCAATGCGAATACCGCGCCGACACCCTCGACACTCCATTGAATCGCCAGCGGCGTCGTGCCCCAGATCAGCACCACCGCCAGATAAGCCAGTAAAACTCTCATTGTTTTTCCTCGTGCCGCAAATGCTATATAAAAAAGACCCCAAAACGAAAAAGGCCGCAGAACTTGCGTTGCTGCGGCCTTGATTCGATCGTTGAATTCGGATTGTTTACATCAATTTACATTCACGCACGAATAATGCCGCCCGGGCAGGACACCACGATACCAGCTTTCGAATCATGAAATGATGCATGGGCGCGAAGGATAAAGATTCCCGGCCGCATGTCAAGCAATTCCGCTTTAGCAGGCTGTTGAAAAACTGCCTGCTGGGCGCCGCAGGGATGCGCCGCACGAAAATCGAACACGTTAAGTGTTTGATTTTCGGAGCAAGGTGCGAATTCACTTCGCGCCGCAGCGCGTTGAAAAAGGCCAGGGAGGGACTTTTTCAACATCCTGTTAGGCCCGATGCGACACGGGATCCATAACGCCCGGCAATGTGAAAATAGCCGGCCGATGCTTGGCAAGCCCGTAACAAGCCGCCTACAATGGGGGAAATCCCCAATCCCTGCTCCACGGCGGACAACAACGCAAGGAGAAGCATTATGGGAACCAAGCGCATCTGTATCCTGGGAGGCACCGGCTTTGTCGGCCGGCATCTTGCCGCCCGGCTGACCGGGCTGGGATTCCGGGTCCGGATTCTCTCCCGCAACCGTGAAAAACACCGCCCGCTGCTGATTTTGCCGCTCGCGGAGGTGCACAACGCCGACGTTTATGACACGTCGATATTAACAGCGCAGTTTGAAGGCTGCGACACCGTCATTAACCTGGTCGGAATCCTCAACGAAAGCGGCCATTCGGGCAACGGCTTTCGCAAGGCTCACGTCGAACTGAGCCGCAAAGTGCTCGAAGCCTGCAAGCAAAGCCACGTGCGACAGCTGCTGCATATGAGCGCGTTGCATGCCGATGCGGCCAGGGGACCCAGCATCTATCTGCGCACCAAGGGCGAAGCCGAAGATTATCTGCATACGTTTCATGGCAACATCCGCGTCACCAGTTTCCGTCCTTCGGTGATATTCGGTCCCGGCGACAGTTTTTTCAACCGCTTCACCCGCCTGCTGAAACCGATGCCCTGGCTTTTTCCCCTGGCCTGCGCGCGCTCCCGTTTCGCCCCGGTTTACGTGGGCGATATCGTCGAACAATTCGTGCGGGCGATCGGCAACGCCGACATGCACCATCAGCGCGTCGATCTTTGCGGACCGAAAAGTTACACCCTGAAGGAACTGGTGCAATACACGTCCGGACTGTTGGGATTGAAACGCTGGGTCGTGGAATTGCCCGACGCCATCGCCGTTTGCCAGGCGTTCATCATGGACTATTTTGTCCCCGGCAAGCCTTTTTCCCTCGACAACTATCACTCGTTGCAAATCGACAACACCTGCGAACACGGCATGACTCTGACGACCCCCATTGAAAGCGTGGTGCCCGGTTACCTGGTCAATAAAAATCAACGAAACCGGTATAATCTGTTCCGCCAGGAAGCCCGCCGCTGATATGCCGTTGAGAAACCGCCGGGAAACGGCTGTTTTACACCAACAGCTGTCCGCCCTTTTCTGCCGGGCGTTTTTCCTTCATGATGATGCATACGTTTTAAATCGTCGGAAACACTCGTATGAAAATTTATCTGGTCGGCGGCGCGGTTCGCGACAAACTGCTGGGCTTGCCGGTTAACGAGCGCGACTGGGTGGTGGTGGGCGCCACACCGGAAGAAATGCTGACGCTCAGCTACCAGCAGGTCGGCGGTAACTTCCCGGTATTCCTGCACCCGGACACCAAGGAAGAATATGCACTGGCCCGCACCGAACGTAAAACCGGCCCCGGCTACAAAGGTTTCAGCTTTGATTTCTCGGCCATCACCACGCTGGAAGAAGACCTGGCGCGCCGCGACCTGACCGTCAACGCCATGGCCGAGGACAGCGACGGCAAGCTGGTCGACCCCTTCCACGGGCAGCGGGACTTAAACGACAAAATCCTCCGGCATGTCTCCGATGCCTTCAGCGAAGACCCCGTACGAATATTGCGCGCCGCGCGTTTCCTGGCCCGCTTTAAAAACCTCGGCTTTCGCATCGCCGATGAGACCTGGCAGCTGATGGCCGACATGGTCGAGGCCGGCGAGACCCGCAACCTGGTGCCGGAACGGGTCTGGCAGGAACTGCAAAAAGCGCTGGAAACCGCCAATCCCGAGTGTTTCCAGCAAACGCTCGCGCGTTGCGGCGCGCTGGCCGACGTGCTGCCCGAACTCGATTCCCCCGCCGGCGAGCAATGCCTGACTGCCCTGCTCCAGGCCTCCCGACTCAGCGACGACCCCATCGTCCGCTGCGCGGCCTGGCTGGCGCCGCTGGAAACCGGACAGATCGAGTCGCTGTGCGAACGCCTGCGCGTGCCGAAGGAGTATTCGGCGCTGGCGTTGCTGGTCCACAACAACCAAGGTTTCTTCGAAGACGCCACCCAGCTGCCGCCGCCGCAAATCCTGGCGGGACTCGAACGCGTCGACGCATTCCGCCGCCCCGAACGGTTCGAACAGTTCCTGCTTGCCGCCGAAGCGGTGTCCCGCGCCAAACCGGGCCGCGCCGGCTGGCCGCATCCGCAACGCGAATACCTGCACACAGCCCTGAACCAGGCCCGCGCTATCACCGCCAAGGATCTCACCAAGGTTCGGCTGGAAGGCAAGGCGCTGGCGGAAGAACTCAGCCTCCACCGCCGCGCGGCGATCAGCAAGATCAAGCGGACATACCGATGGGCGAAGTTCGATTAGCACACCATTTTGAAGAACGCGCCGCCCCATCGATGGGCCAAGTTCGATTAAGTAGCCCGCGCCTGTCGATTTCCCGCCCTCCCGCTCGACTACCCAATATCCACTGACCACTTAATCGAATCAAAGAGGATTGAATTATGAAAGTGATGGTATTCGTAAAAGCAACCAAAGGTTCCGAAACCGGCGAAATGCCGACTCAGGAATTATTCGAAGCGATGATGGCCTACAACGAGGAACTGGTGAAAGCCGGCATCATGCTCGGCGGCGACGGCCTCAAGCCCAGTTCGGAAGGCGTACGCGTGCGCTTCTCCGGCAAAAACCGCACCGTGGTCGACGGCCCGTTCGCCGAAACCAAGGAACTGGTCGCCGGCTACTGGCTGTGGGAGGTCAAGTCGATACAGGAAGCCATCGACTGGGTCAAACGCTGCCCCAACCCGATGATGGAAGACTCCGACATCGAAATCCGCCCGGTGTTCGCGCCCGAGGATTTCGGCGAAGCCCTGACGCCGGAATTGAAAGAAGACTGGCAGCGCCTGCAGGCGGAAAGCGAAAAGCTGGCGGGAAAGTAATGCCGCAAAATAGAAAGGAAGGACAACGTGCTGTTCCCGCGCGTGCCCTTCCTTTACTGGAACTATCTCAAAATGTAGCGAGCGCAGATGAAACGAGGCAAAAATGCTCTGAGCGAAACCCTGAGTAAAAATCGGTTCGCAGTTTATCGGGAATCTACCGCTTCGCGGCCCCGCATTTTGAGAGAGCTTTTAACGAAGTATCAGCAAACGCACGACTCCAGGGATAGAGGAGATAGAGCGACAGGAAGCCAAAGCCGAGTAATTTTGAGATAGGTTCTAACAGAACGTTCCCGGACGATTTTCGGAATTTCTTTCGTGCAGTTCGTCCCGGTTGAGCCGTAAGTTCCGGCGATGCCCCAGGCCGCTGGTTTTGCGGAAATCGGCGATCACGTTTTCAAGGTTTTCCACGTCCGGCAGTTGCTCCAGATACTCCCGGACCAGTTGATTAACGCTTTTCCCCTGCGCTTGCGCAGCCGCGCGCACGCGCTCCAACAGCTTTTCATCGATTGATAAGGTTAAATTCATAGTTTTCACCACATAATTTGCGCACGATTGCCCTGAAAACTTTGAGTTCTCCAATGCAGTTTTCGACGGCTTTCCGATCAAAAATTCGGTTAAATATTCATCAATCCACGCGCTCGCAGTCACTTATATTCCGTTAGGGTACCGATACATTTTCTTCAAAAGGAACCCCCAAAAAGCGGCTATCAACAATCCCAAACCCCCGCCACCCCCCGACCCGCCACTCGACGACGAACTCGATGAAGACGAAGACGAACCGCTCTGCGTTTCCGGCGTGAGCGCCAGCACCAGGGCGCCATTTTCAACATAGGCGTTCCCGGGAATGAAGTCGGCGCGGTTGCCGTCGAAGGTCCAGTCGGCCTTGCCCCAGCGGTTGGTGTCGAAGGTGCCGAAGTCGTCGCGCCATGCGGGAACGGTTTCAAAAGCGGCGCCGTTCCATGCGTAGTACTCGATCCAGTCCACCAGCATGTACACCGGCAGGATACCGCCGTCCCAGGCGCCGGCCCACTCGACGCTTTCGGACGCCCAGACGTTGAATCGGATCTGTGCTTCACTGATCAGATCACTGACCTGCCCGTCATTCGCGGTACGGACAATCTCTCCGTCGACCCGCCAGGTCAACGAATTCGGCGTCCATTCGAGCGTGAAGGTGTGATAGTCATCGCCAAAGGAGAAGCCGGCGTGGTGTTCCTGTTCCGAGGTGATCCTGGGCTCGCCCAGGCCGGTGATGATATTGCTCTGCCAGGTTTCCGCGTTGTCCCTGCCCATCACTTCGATATCGACCTCCTCCCAGGGAATATTCGGCATTTCGGAACCGTCTTTCCACAGGAAAAAAGCCGAGATGATGCCGCCGCCCTTGGCGGCGCGCAGGCGCATGACGTACTTGCCGTAATGCCAGGCGTCGTGGGTGAAAATTTCCGCGCCTTTATATGGCTTGGCGACGGCAGTCAGCGGGAAGGCCGCGATGACCGCTGCGAGCAACAGGTTTCCGACCAAATACGGGAGGAACTGGCTGGTTTTCATTTTCATCACCGGGCTGCAAACAGGGAATCGGTTCTTTGATTCTGGTACGAAAATTCGCAAAAACAAGCGCGCTTGCAGAATATCGGCGGATTATGCCGATACTATAGAAAGATTCCAGAACCCGTCGCGAATGTCGCGAGGGGTTCTAGCCCGGCCAGACGCGCCGCTCGAACCGGTACAGCAGCCGTTCGAACGCGGTCCAGCCCAATCCGAAAGAAATTACAACGCCGGTAGTATTGGCCAGCATGTCGCCGACATCGAAGTAACGCAACGGGTGGAAGCTTTGCAGAAACTCGATGCCGACGCCGATCGCGATAAAACACAGTGCCAGCAACACCCGCGTCAGCGGGTTGCGGAACAGTTGCAGCCACCACCCCATGAGCACGGCGTAGGCGGAAGCATGGTAAAGCTTGTCGATGTTTCCCGGCATCGGCACCACAGGCGTTGAGGTCAGCGACATGAAGACGATGAACAGCAACAGGCCGACACCAACGCTCAGCCACAGCCTGCGTTTTTGCAAATCCGGATCTATTTCCAACAAACGATGCATCATAACTCTTTAAATAAATCCGGGGTCTGTAATCTTTAAATAGGGTTCTAGAACCTGTCTCAATGGAGCCAGGGAAGCTCTGATTAAGTAGCGTAGTGCGCTGGGCGGAGCCCCGCGTAGAACCAATCGGCAAAAGCGAGCGAAAAAGCGGAGTTTATATGCGAATCTGCCGCTTCGCGCCCCCGCATTTTGAGCGAGCTTTTAACGAAGTATCAAACTTAATCAGGGGTTCCCTAGAGATAATGTCGGCGGTCATTGTTAACACTAAAGCCCGCCAACGGCTGATCATGGTCTCTGGTCGCCGCCAGCATCTTGAACCGTTCACCCATCTCCGTCGGCATGATCAAGGTTTTAAATCCCTGTATCGCGCGGAAACGCTCGATTTCCGGCGCGCTTTCCGTGATTTCCTGCAACTGCCGGTCGATGCCGCCGGCCAATAAAAACTCCGCCTGCGAGGTAAACCCCGCGACCGTCAATCCCGCCGTCGCGGCCCCTTCGGCGACCGCGGTGAAATCGACGTGCGCGGTGATGTCCTGCAATCCGACCCAGCGGAACGGATCGCCATGTGCATGATGCCGGTAGTGGCACATCAGCGTGCCCATGTCACGTTCGGCGGCATAGTATTCCCGGCGCGGATAGCCGTAATCGATCAGCAGCATCACTCCCTTTTCCAGGCAACCGGCCAGAGTGCCAACCCACGGCGACAGGTTAAGGTTGAGCTCCGAACAATAACCGTCCGGCAGTTCACTTCCCAGGTCGGATTCAATCGTACGCACGGCCGCGTCTACATCCGGGCCGGCCTGTTCAGACAGCCAGACGAAACAATCGTTCTCGCGGTCGCGGTCTACAAACAGCACGTCGATGCCGCCGGCGGTTTTCCGGAAGCGTTCGACCGGCATCGCATCCAGCACTTCGTTGCCCAGCATCACCCCGCGCATCGACCAGCCTTCCAGCGACTGCAACCACTCGACTTTGGGTAACAGTTTCGGAGCGCGTTCGGAAAACAAGCGCCGTTGACGTTCGCGTAATTCAGCGCTCAATTCAAGAATGTAATATTTATCCGGCAGACAGTTCAGCCGTTCGAGCCGGCCGAGAATATCCACGGCCATGACGCCGCTGCCGCCGCCGATTTCGAGAATACTGCCGCCGGGGATTACGCTTAGCACCTCCGCGCATTGGGCCGCGAGGCAATACGAAAACAGGGGGGATATTTCGGGCGCGGTGACAAAATCGCCGCCGGCGCCGAACTTGTGTTGCCCGGCCATGTAATAACCGTAATGCGGGTCGTACAGCGCCAGTTGCATGAAACGGCTGAACGGCATCGGGCCTTGCGCGGCGATTTCCCGCGCGATCCGATCGGTCAGGGCACGGCTTGCCGCCAGGGCCTCCGCGGGCGGCGCCGGCAAATCGGTCAGCGGTCTGTCGACTTCGATCATCTGGTAATCTTTCCGGTGTGAGAATCTTTCTGGCTCGCGAGGATATCGGTTAAAGTTGGCTATGTTTCATACCATTTTGCTGCTTCATAACGGCCACACTGTTTCGCCTGGAAAGGTTTCGCCAGGGGAAGCCCGCAACCCACCTTACTGTCCGGATTAATACCTGATGACTCGCGAACACTCAAACTCTTCCCCGGTGGCGCTGATTACCGGCGCCGCGAAACGCATCGGCGCCGCCACCGCGCGGCGTTTGCATCACGCCGGCTTCAATATCGTCGTGCATTACAGCCGTTCGGCCGACGATGCGCAACAGCTGGTCGCGGAACTGAACCGCGATCGCGCCGATTCCGCGCACATGCAGCAGGCCGACCTGCTGCAAACCGGTCAGCCCGCCGGACTGGCGGATGCCGCCGCCGCACGCTGGGACCGGCTGGACGTACTGATCAATAACGCTTCCAGTTTTTATCCGACGCCGGTGGGGCGCATCAGTGAGGCCGACTGGCACGACCTGGTCGGCACCAACCTTAAGGCGCCGCTGTTTCTGTCACAGGCGGCCGCACCCTACCTGAAAGCGCGGCAGGGCGCCATTATCAATCTTACCGACGTGCACGCCGAAAGGCCGATGCCCGACTTCGTGGTTTACACCCTGGCCAAGGCGGGGCTGCTGGGCCTGACCCGCTCGCTGGCCCGGGAGCTGGCGCCGGATATCCGCGTTAACGCGGTCGCGCCCGGCTCCATCCTCTGGCCGGAAACCCAGCAGGGAACCGTGATGGAGAAAAACGACGCGGCCAAAGCCGCGATCCTGCAAAAAACCCCCCTGGGCCGAATCGGCGACCCCGAGGACATTGCCCGCACCATCGAATTCCTAGTCACCAACGCGCCGTACATCACCGGCCAGGTGATCCCGGTGGACGGCGGCCGGAATTTGTATATATGAACTTCCTGGCGATCCGCAGATTTTCGCAGATAACCGCAGATTAAAATCCGTGAACATCTGCGTCATCTGCGGATGGCTCTTAATCTTTTGGCAAGCTTAAAGGTCCACGTCTTCCAACTTCACCGCGGTCATGGCGTGCTCGCTCTGGAAGCTGTCCCACAGCTGTTGCAGAGTGCGGCCCTCCTTGGGATGCACCAGCCCGGGCGCCAGTTCCGCCAGCGGCTTTAACACGAAGGCGTAGCGGGTGATGTCGGCGCGCGGCAATTTCAGACCGTCGCCTTCGGCCACCAGGTCGCCGTACAACAACAGGTCGAGGTCCAGGGTGCGGGCGGCGAATTTGGGCGCCGAGCGATCGCGGCCGTGCAGGGCCTCGATCAGCCCCAGGCAGCGGTTGACCGCCAGGGGCGGCAGCGCGGTGCGGGCCTGGACCGCCAGATTGTAGAAATCCTCGCCGTCGAAACCGACCGCCGGGTTCCGGTAGACGGCCGACCCTCTGACCACCCCGAATTCGTTTTCCAGCATGGCCAGCCCGGAGCGGAGGTTGGCGCCCGGATTGACGTTGCTGCCGATGCCGATGTAAATATCCCGGCCCGTCCCGGCCTGCCGCTCGCGGACGATTTCAACGCCGACATTCCTGGAATAGCGCACCGCGCCCGGCTTGTTCAGCCTGACTTTTACCCGCACGATCCCGAACTCGTAAAGAATGATCTCCGCGACCCGCTCGATCAGGCTTTCGATCAGCTCAAAACGGCTGTTTTGCACATACGCGATCAGCCGCTTGGCGACCTCCTTGTAGTTGAGGGTGTCTTCGATTGCATCGCTGGCGGATGCGGGGCGGATATCCCGGTCCATTTCGATATCCAGGCTGATCACCTGGCGGATCCGGCGCTCCCAGTCGTAAATACCGATAACGGTGTCGATCTGGAGATCTTCGATAAAAATTTTGTCCATAACGGGGCCTTCGGTGGAAGCGGGCAACCTTACCGCAAGTCGGCGGATCAGGCCAGCGGCGTCCCGGGCTTGTGGGAAGGGGGTTTTTTCGGTATTATCCGCCGCCTTTGTACGTCCAGATACAACCGATTTTACGGAACAGAGCCATGTCCAGAGTTTGCCAAATTACCGGAAAACGGCCCATTACGGGGAACAACGTTTCCCATGCCAACAACAAAACCCGCCGGCGCTTCCTGCCCAACCTGCATACTCACCGCTTCTGGGTCGAGAGCGAAAACCGCTGGGTGAGATTGCGCGTTTCCAGCAAGGGCATGCGCATTATCGATAAACTGGGCATCGACGAAGCCCTCAAGAAAATTCGCAGCCGCGGCGAGCGGGTTTAACGGCGGCAGGAGCAGAACATGGCAAAAAGCGCACGCGACAAAATCAAGCTGGTGTCCTCGGCCGGCACCGGGCATTACTACACCACCGACAAGAACAAGCGGAACACCCCGGACAAGCTCGAATTCAAAAAGTACGACCCGGTGGTCCGCAAGCACGTGGCTTACAAGGAAGCCAAGATCAAGTAACGGCTTTCCATCCTTTACCCGAAAAACCCGCCAACCGGCGGGTTTTTTATTGCCTTTAAAAACCTGACGCAAAGTCGCAAAGACGCAGAGTATTTAAAGGGTTAATCTATCCAAAATTGATAATCCCGAAGACACTTGAATAGCCTGCCTGTCTTTGTTTTTTACTTAAGTTTCTCTGCGTCTCTGCGTCAAAAAATAGCTTAATACAAACTCTCAACCGCCATCGCCACGGCCTCGCCGCCGCCGATGCACAGGGCCGCGACGCCGCGTTTGAGTTTGCGGCGGCGCAGGGCGTGGATCAGGGTGATGACGATGCGCGCGCCGGAAGCGCCGATCGGATGACCCAGGGCGCAGGCGCCGCCGTTGACGTTGACCCGCGCGTGGTCGATGTCCAGGTCGTGCATGGCCGCCATGGTCACCACCGCGAACGCCTCGTTGATTTCGTACAGTTCGACATCCTCTTTGCGCCAGCCGGCCTTTTCCAGCACTTTCCGGATCGCGCCGACCGGCGCGGTGGTAAACCATTCGGGCTGCTGGGAATGACTGGCGTGGGCGACCACCCGCGCCAGCGGCGTTATTTTTCGTTCATCGGCTTCGCCGGCCCGCATCATCAGTACTGCCGCCGCACCATCGGCGATGGAACTGGAGTTGGCGGCGGTAACCGTACCGTTGTCGGCAAACGCCGGCTTTAACAGCGGGATTTTTTCCGGGGAAACGGCAAACGGATGCTGATCCCGCCCGATTTCGGTCTCGCCCCTGGCGTGCCGGACAACCACCGGAACCGTCTCATCGGCAAAGCCGCCGTCTTGTGCGGCCTGCCGGGCGCGGCGCAGCGACTCCAGCGCAAACGCGTCCTGCTGTTCACGGCTGAACCCGTATTTGGCCGCGGTGGCCTCGGCGTAGACGCCCATCAGCTTGTGCTGGTAGACATCCTCCAGCCCGTCATACAGCATGTGATCCAACAACTGTCGATGACCGCTACGGTAACCGCTCCTCGCACCGGGCAGCAGATGCGGGGCGTTGCTCATGCTTTCCATACCGCCGGCAATGACCGCCTGATGCGTGCCGGCCTGCAAAGCATCGTGCGCCAGCATCAACGCCTGCAAGCCCGAGCCGCACATTTTATTCAGCGTGAAACAGTTGACCGCCGGCGGCAGGCCGGCAGCCAATGCCGCCTGCCGCGCCGGCGCCTGCCCCAGGCCGGCCGACAATACACAACCCATCGTGACCGCATCGACGGCGGCGGCATCAATACCTGCCCGCAGCGCGCCGGCAACAGCGACCGCGCCCAATTGCGTCGCACTCAGCGTCGCCAACTCACCCAGAAAATCCCCGGTCGGTGTTCGCGCCATACCCGCAATGACGATTGAATCTGTTTGCATCCGGTTTTGTCTCCAAAAGGCCGATTTGTCCAGTGTAGCAAGTCTTGCCAGGGTCAGCCGCCGCGGTATCCCCCACACTGGAGAATTTCGTTTGAGATTGGGGTTTCCACGCAAAATCGCGCACGATTCTTGCTATTGCTACCTATAATCCCGCTTTTGATGGCGAAGCACCAACATTAGCCGACAAGGCGCAGGAAACGGTTGGCCGTTCAAAAATGAAGAAAATCAACATTTTAAACGAATGATGAACTCCATGAAGACGCACAAGACCGAATGTAAAACTGACAATTTACGGCAATGCCTGGCCAACAGCTGGCACTTGCAGGGTGTTATGATCCTAACGGCTGTCGCGGTTTCGACATTTTTCAGCCTGCATTTCAGTCCGGTGGCGGTGTCCATGGTCCAGCCGTCAATAGTTCTCGCCAACAATGAAGCCGCCCCCCCCTCCACCACAACCGAAAAGCAACCCTCTCTTCCGCAGCATTCATCCGTTTCCAACCAGACGCAACATCCCGCCATCGAACCCTCGACTGAATACCCATGGCGGTCTTTCAGAATAAAACACGGCCAGGATCTGAGTAACCTCGGCGAAATCGCCGGCATTCCCGAAGATGAAATCGAGGCCGTACGTTCCGGCAAGTACGGCACTTATCTGCAAAACCTCTATCCCGGCGACCGGATTCGCCTGCAAGTGACCCGGGATGGTCATCTGGCCGCGCTGGAATACGATATCCACGATTCGCGCCGCCTGCTGGTGGTAAGGAAAGGAACTGACGACAGCGGCAATCCCGTCTTTCAATCCACTCTGATCGATCGCCCTCTGGAAGTCCGCATGGCGTACGCCAGCGGCGTCATCCGCCATTCTCTGTTTCACAGCGGCAAACGCTCGGGACTGTCGACCCCGCTGATCATGGAGCTCGCCGCCATTTTCGACTGGGATATCGATTTTGCACGCGACATCAAAAAAGGCGACAACTTCGCGATCGTTTACGAACAGCACTTCCGCGGCGGCGAAAAGGTCGCCGACGGACCGATCCTGGCCGCGAAATTTATCAACGACGGCAGGACGCACCAAGCTATCCGCTACACAACCCCCGACGGCAAAAGCGAATTTTATACTCCGGAAGGCAGCAGTTTACGCAAGCCCTTTCTGCGCAACCCGGTGGATTCGGCGGTTATTTCCTCCAAGTTCGACTTGAACCGCAGACACCCGATTCTTTCCACTATCCGCGCGCACAGGGGCGTGGACTATGCCGCCGATGTCGGCACGCCCATCAAGGCCACCGGCGATGGCCACATCATATTTCGCGGCAAAAAAAACGGCTACGGCAACACCATTATCATTCAACACGACAAGCGCCGCAGCACTCTGTATGCGCACATGCTGAAATTCGCCAAGTACACTCGCACCGGCCGCAAAGTCAGACAAGGTCAGATTATCGGCTACGTGGGTAAATCCGGCTGGGCCACGGGCCCTCACCTGCATTACGAATTCCGGGTCGACGGCGAGCATGTCGATCCGCTTAAATTGCAACATGCTTATGCGCAGGTACCGGAAGAGCTTCAAGATGATTTTCTGACAAAAACCAAAACGCTGTTGACGCAGCTCGACAATCCGGCGGAAAACGGCAACATCCTGGCATTATCGGAATCCGACGAAACCGCGGACCTTTAAGAAAAGATTAAAAACATATTTTAAATTTTACTACTACTCCCAAGAAAGCCCTCCCAAATTTTAATCTGTCTAAATCTGCGTTCGACCGCCATGACCAAAGTTGCTCCTGCAACCTTTGGCATTTCCTCCATAACCACACAGACGGCGGGAATGTCTGTATTGCAAAGAGCGAATACAGACCATGGAGGTCAGATGGCGGAAGTGCCAATCAGCAGGAGCAATGATTGGTAATCCGCGAATAAAATATACTTTCTTTTTCATATCATTCAGGTATATTCACTGTCACGGCCAAACCAGACTTTCATGTGGCTCATGAAAGAGGCCTCCACTCAATCAAGGGAGAAAAACATGAAACACAGATTTTCGCTTATGCCAATCGCGGCGCTCGCAATGTTTGCCGGCAACGCATCCGCCGACTGGTCTTTCGGCGGTTATGTGGAAAGTATGTCGCTTAACCCAAGAGTAGCCGCCCGCGAAGGCGTTGACGACACCGCGTGGGCATTGGGCTTCAATGCAGATTATTTTTCCGACAACCTCATGTCGGCTTCGCTGGGTTCGGCGCTGGTGATGTACGACGATAACCGCGAATTCAGACAACAAGTGGAAGTGATCGGCGGATTCGATGACGGCGATGTCCGCACGGCCAGTTCGGACGCCTCGGCTATTCTTATCTACGCGGATCTCGGCCCCCGCCTGACCTTCGGCGTAAACGAATCAGCCTATTTTTCCGCCAAGGCTGGCTTCAGCACGTTTTTCGCCTCGGAACGCAGTATCGGCAGCTGTAGCGACTGTTATTCGGAGGATATCGACATCGACGGCGGAATGTATGTCAAAGCCGCGCTGGGCCGCAGTTTCGAACGCGTCAGTATCGGTTTTGTCTACAGCCAGTATCTCGACGACGACAAGGGCGTCAGTGACGGAATCCAGTTTCTGATCGCGACCGGGTTTTGAAAACAATTCCTCGCGCAGAGACGCAGAGACAGCTTTTAATACGTACCTTAATGTTTTGTTTTCCTGTGACAAAGTTTTTCACTTTTGTCGAGTTTGCAGGCAAAATTTTGACTTTATTTTCCCTGCGCGCTCTGCGTCTCCGCGCGAGGGACATGTTTTAAGAATTTTAATCTGCTCGAG
>DASVCP010000110.1:0-2396 GCA_036381555.1 Gammaproteobacteria bacterium | reverse complement strand
TGCGGCTACGATAGTTGTCGGCCTGTTGGCGCGATTGGTGTTGCCGGCAAACGCCGGATTTGACGGCGAGCTTGCCATGCCCACCATGGCGGTTGCGCTGATGCCGGATATTCTTGCGGGCCTGATGCTGGCGGGATTATTTGCCGCCACCATGTCAACCGCCGATTCACTGGTGCTCAGTTGTTCGGCCGCCATTTCCAGGGATCTGCGCCCCGGCAAGCCGTCCAGTTACGGCCAGACAAAGTTGGCGACGCTGGGAGTTGTAATGGTCGCTCTGATAGTCGCACTTTACGGCAACAAGAGCGTTTTCGAGCTGGTGATACTTGCATGGGGTTTGCTGGCGGCGGCGTTTGCGCCGTTGATGCTGATCTATCAATTTCGCCGGTTACCGTCCGAGGAACAGTGTATCGGGATTATGTTGACCGGTGTGGGAACTTATCTGGTTTGCCATTACAGCCCGGTTTCGGATTATGTTTACGAGTTGATGCCGGCTATGATCGCGGCATTGGTTTTTTACTGGTTTAACTCGTTGGGCGACAATAAAGCGGAGGTCGTGGCCGATTCGTTGCATGGCTCGAAGAGTTAAGGCGAAGGCAGGATTGGAGGCAGGCAATGAAAAATGTTCAACAGGTGTTGGTTGCCTTGGCGCTGGTGTTGGCCCTGGCCGGTTTAATCGGCGCGATAATCTCGGGGTTCGGGACCAGGCTGGGGCTTTGGGAATTCGGCTCCGGCTTTAGTGTTCTGAAATGGTCGGTGTATGCAGCGATCGCTGGCGTGGTGCTGGCGTTGGCAGGCGCGGTATTGGCCGTGCCCGCCGGCGCACGCTTGCTGGACACCCGCCTGCTGGCGGCCGCGATTGTCGGACTGGCGGTTTTCGGCATTACCTATTCGTTTGCCCACCAATTTAAAAAAACACCGACGGTGGCGGACGCCTCCACCAACATCGAGGATCCACCGGTTTTCGTCGCCCTGATTCCGGTTCGCGTGGAAACGGCAAAAAATCCGCTGGCCTATCGAAGGGACGAAGCGGCCGACTTACAACAGCGTTATTTCCCGGACCTGACGGAGGTTGTCGAATTCGACCAACCGCCGGCCGAAGTAATACGCCTGGCGGCAACGGTTGCCGAGGAAATGGGTTTCGAGATAATCGATGTTGCTCCCCGGGAAGGCCGTCTTGAAGCGACCGACACCACATTCTGGTATGGCTTTAAGGATGACATCGTCGTCCGCGCCCGCCCGCAGGCCGACGGTAAAACCCGCGTCGATGTCCGTTCGGCCTCAAGAGTCGGTTACCTTGACGGCGGTCTTAACGCCAGGCGAATTCAGGAGTTTCTACAAAAGCTGGCGGCCGAGATGAATTGATTTTTAAAAATATTTAACCACGGAGAACACGGAGAGCACAGAGGGTTAAAAAAGAAGGTTTGTTCGATCCCCAGCTTTTGTGGAAAAACTTCTGATGGGTTAAGGATGATATAAGGAAAACCAGGTATCTCAAAATGAGTTAATAAACTCGAATCATTTTTGCACCGGACTTGCTAAGCTCACTTTTGCCTTGGCCTGTATACCGGCTGCTCATGTAACACAGCTACTTTTAAACTTTTTTCTCTCTGTGCTCTCCGTGTTCTCCGTGGTTAAATGGTTTTTTAGTGCGGCTCGTTGTGTTCGTCGATATAGGCGCGCAGGTGGTTGATGTTGGCGTCCTTGATGTGGGTGAATTCGATTCCGAACAGGTCGTTCGGCCGGTAGATCGATGTGATATGGCGAATGATGCCCCTGGCCAGGAACGGCCTGCAGTTGGGCAGGGTGATGACCAGTTCGACTTCCGAATTGAGGTTGCAGCCTTCGAAACGATGCGGCACCCGTACGCCGATACCTGATGGGCTGATATCGCTGGCTTTCAGCACATCCAGCGAATCCGCGCCCATGATTTGCACCTCGATCGGAAACGAAGAGGGAGGTTTAATGCGTTTGTTGCGGCGTTTTAAAAGTGAGAGCATGTTCGTATCCTGCATTGTCGACAGAACCCTCCCGATAACCTGAGTATATGTACTTATCATGAGTACGTGATGCTACGATGCCATTTTTTTGAACCAGTTCACATTTTTAGCGTATGATGCGGCGCGAATCATTCTGAGAAGCGGAATTTGGACCTGGTTTAAACGCGCGATCGGGAATCCTGCATTAGAATGGTTCCGCTTAATTTGAGGGGCGGGCCGCAAAGGGCCCTGAATGGAGGGAATATGAAAAGTTTGACGCTCAAGCTCGTGGCGTTGTCGGTCGTCCTTTGGGGCGGAAACGCGGTTGCTGCGTGGGAAATCGTTATCAATCGGGACACATTCGACAGTTACGGTATCTTTGAATCCCAATGGAACTACCTTTATCCGTGGGGTTCGGAT
>DASVCP010000109.1:0-8469 GCA_036381555.1 Gammaproteobacteria bacterium | reverse complement strand
CAGGGAGTAAAAATGCGCCTGCGCGTGGCAGCAATGATGGCACTCGGCGTGCTGCTCACCGGGGCCGCAATGTCCGTCGGCGTGCACTTCCGGCCCGGTATGCTGCCCGCTTGCGGCCTGGGCATGGGCGTCGGCCAGCATCAGGGTGTTGGTCAGTACCAGCAGCAGGGCCATGACAGTGAAAAGCAATCCGCGCATAAGGGCCGATATTACTGGAGAATTGGGTAATACTCAAAAAAAGCCTGTGGAGTGACTATCCGCTACCGCAAAATACGGTTCCATCCTGTGCGCGCTGTCTTTATGATATCCGGACAACAGTGAGAACCTGAAGGGAGTCTTGATGAGAACTGCAAACAGCGTTTATAAAATCGGTGCGGCTGTTTTCCTGATTATACTGCTAAGTTATATATTCAGCGCCGTCTACGCCGAACATACCAGGAGAATCCTATCCGTGATGCTGATTGCCGTCGGGATAGTGTCGTTCTATGGGTTCATGGGGTTGGGCGTTAAGGATGCAGTTTTTAAAATCTCCAGGGCAGACATCCGCCTGGCAACCGTCGTATCGCTGCTAACCTCCTACCTGGCGCTGGTCGGCACCGTTAGCATGTTTGCCCAGGGCGACGACCTGCCGGAAATCACCAAAACCATGCTGACTCATTTCACTACCATTATTGGCGTGGTCATCGCATTCTATTTCGGCAGCGAAGCTTACCTGATCGCTCATGGAAAAGTCGAAGGCAAGGATGAAGCCAACAAGTAGCATACGCTTTCCGATCACCGGCCTTGTGTTCGTCGGGCTGATGGCCGTTTCCGCCTGTGCAACCGACACCGGTCGCGTTCCACCGCTTGCGAACGTTGCCCATATTCGCCTCGGCGCCGGCCCCTGGTCGCTCAGTATACTGCCCGACGGATCGGGAGCACTCGGTTACGGTTCCAGCGCCTTTGATTTTGCGTCAATACCCGGGGAGACATTCGATTTCGGGCAGGTTTACGGTGCACTTGCCGCGGTCGTCAGCCCCGACGGAAACATACGGGAGTGGTTTAGCGTCGCCTTCTATGAAACGGACAAGGCGGAGACATACAGTCAATATACCCGCGAAGCGGAGCTTGTGCTTGGCCTATTTAAAACGGCGAAAGATAAATGCAGGCCATTGGATAAAACGAGGATGGATGAACTGTGGGAACAACGGCCTCCGGCGTTATAGCGGTGACGTGAACCACCGTGAGCGACATGAGCAAATATATCAGCTACGACCAGGACTTGTCGGGTAAATCGCTTAATCAAGAGAAATATTTGACCATCTGGAAAACGTAGATGAACCGGATTCGGCCGGTTCAACCTTACTGCTTTCCGCCTGCGCCAATAAACAGATTGAACTCGTTCAATACTTCATAAGCCGTGGTGCCTTTTTTGCGGAGTTGGCGGAATTAAATGGAAATTTCCGATTCGGGGCGGCGGCGGAAAGAATCCCATATCAGTATGCATGCTGCCTTGTCTATCTTCCGATAATTTTAATCTTTCTCCTTAGAAAAATATCAAGCATTAATTTCCCATTTTTTCTCAGTCCTTTCGTGTTCTCCGAAGTCAAATTTCAGTTCCCGTTTCTTTATCAAGTAATACGCCACCGGCAACACGAACAACGACAGCAGCGGCGCGCTGATCATGCCGCCGACCATCGGCGCGGCGATGCGGCGCATCACTTCCGAGCCGGTGCCGCCGCCCAGCATGATTGGCAGCAGGCCGGCGAGGATCACGGCGACGGTCATCGCTTTCGGGCGTACGCGCATCACGGCACCGTGCATGACGGCGGCTTTTAAATCCTCTGCATTGTTCAGTTCGTCGGCTTCGCGACGCTGGTTGACGGCATTATTAAGGTATACCAGCATCACCACGCCGAATTCGGCCGCCACGCCGGCCAGCGCGATCAGGCCGACGGCCACCGCCACCGACAGGTGATAGCCAAGCAGCCACAGCAGCAGCATGCTGCCGCCCAGCGCGAATGGCAGGATCAGCATGATCAACGATGCCTGGGCGAAGTCCCGGAAGATCAGGTACAGCAACACGAATATGATCATCAGTGTCAGCGGTATGATCAGCATCAGTTTTTTGGCCGCGCGCTGCAGGTATTCGAACTGGCCGGTCCAGTTGATCGTGTAGCCCGCCGGCAGTCCGACCTCCTGCGCGATAACCTGCTGTGCCCGTTCGATATAGCCGGCCAAGTCGGTGCCGGCGATGTCGACAAATACCCAGCCGTTTAAACGCGCGTTTTCGGTTTTGATCATGGGCGGACCGTCGGTCACGCTGATATCCGCCACTTGCGACAGAGCAATATGCGCGCCGGTGGGCGTGACCAGCGGCAGGTTTTCCAGGGCTTCGATATGGTCGCGTGTCTCGCGCGGATAACGCACGTTGACAGGGTAGCGCGCCCGGCCTTCGATCGTTTCAGTGATGTTCATGCCGCCGATCGCGGTGCTGATTACGCTGTTGATGTCGTCGATGTTCAACCCGAAACGGGCCGCTTTGAGCCGGTCGGGTCGGATGTCGATGTAACGGCCGGAGATCACGCGCTCCGAATAAACGGAGGCCGTTTCCGGAAGCTTTTGCAGCGCAGCCTCGATGTCCGCGCCGATTTTCTGAATGATACCCAGGTCGTCGCCGGCGATCTTGATGCCGACCGGCGTGCGAATGCCGGTGGCCAGCATGTCGATGCGCGTCTTGATCGGCTGCACCCAGACATTGGAGAGTCCCGGAAAGGCAACCAACCGGTTCATTTCCCGCACCAGTTTTCCCTTCGTCATACCGTCGCGCCATTCGCTTTTCGGCTTGAACTGCACAATGGTTTCAATCATTGTCAACGGCGCCGGATCCGTCGCCGTCTCGGCGCGACCGATTTTTCCGAACACGCGTTGCACTTCAGGCATGGTGGCAATCAGTTTGTCGGTTTGATGCAACAATGCCTGCGCCTGGCCGATCGACAGGCCGGGCAGGGTGGTCGGCATGTATAAAAGGTCGCCTTCGTCTATTTCCGGCATAAACTCCGCACCGAGAAAGCGGAGGGGCAACAACAGCAGCAGGCCGACCCCTAATGCGCCCGTTAATGCGGCAACGGGACGCTTCAGCAGATATTGCAGCACCGGCTGATACCCGGCGATCAGCCGCCGGTTAATCGGGTTGGCGTTTTCATCCGGAACGGCGCCGCGAATAAAAAATCCCATCAACACCGGCACCAGCGTCACGGCCAGACCCGCGGCCGCGGCCATGGCGTAGGTTTTGGTATACGCCAGCGGTTTGAACAAGCGGCCTTCCTGAGCTTCCAGCGTGAACACCGGAATGAAACTCAGGGTAATGATCAGTAACGACACAAACAGGGCGGGGCCGACCTCGCCGGCCGCATGGCCGATAATACGCCAATGTTCCGCTCCTGCCGGCATGCGGCCGTGTTGCCGGCGGTAATGCTCCAGGTGCTTGTGACTGTTTTCGATCATGACGATAGCCGCATCCACCATCGCGCCGATGGCGATGGCGATGCCGCCCAGCGACATGATGTTGGCGTTGACGCCCTGCAACTGCATGACGATAAACGCGGTCAGGATGCCCAGCGGCAGCGTGACCACGGCGACCCAGGCCGAGCGCCAGTGAAACAGAAACAGCGCGCAGACCAGCGCCACGACGATGAATTCCTCGATGAGCCGTTCGGTCAGGGTTCTGATCGAACGGTGAATCAGCGGCGAGCGGTCGTAGGTTTCGATGATCTCCACGCCTTCAGGCAGTCCGGCTTTCAAATTTTCCAGTTTTTGTTTGGCGCTTTTAATCACTGCCAGCGGATTATCGCCGGAGCGCATGACAATGATGCCGCCGACCACTTCGCCTTCGCCGTCGAGTTCGGCGATGCCACGCCGCATTTCGGGGCCGATTTGAACCGTGGCGACATCTCGCAACAGCACCGGCGTTCCCTGTTCCGACACCGCCAGCGGAACGGTTTCGATGTCGGCGCGCGACGTCAGGTAACCGCGGCTGCGGATCATGTATTCGGCTTCGGCGATTTCCATCACCGAGCCGCCGACCTCGGTGTTGGCCCGTCGCACGGCATCAATGACTTTCGACAACGGAATGTTGAACGCCCGCAGCCGGTCGGGATCGACCACGATCTGGTACTGCTTGACCATGCCGCCGACGGTGGCCACTTCCGCGACACCCGGCACGGTCTGCAGCTCGTATTTCAGGTACCAGTCCTGTATCGAGCGCAGCTGCGACAAGTCGTGGCTGCCGCTGCGATCGATCAACGCGTATTCGTAAATCCAGCCGACGCCGGTAGCGTCGGGGCCGAGCACGGGTGAGACGCCGGCCGGCAACGAATCGCCAAGCTGGTTAAGATATTCCAGTACCCGCGAGCGCGCCCAGTACAGATCGGTGCCGTCTTCAAAGATAATGTAAACGTATGAATCGGCGAAAAACGAATAGCCCCGCACCGCCTTGGCGCCTGGCACGGACAGCATCATGCTGGCGATGGGATAGGTGATCTGGTCCTCGACGACTTGCGGCGACTGGCCGGGATAGTTGGTTTTGACGATCACCTGTGTGTCGGACAGATCGGGAATCGCGTCGACCGGCGTTTGCGAAACGCTGTAAACACCGACAGCGGCCAGCAGCAGGCTGACCAGCACGACCAGGTATCGGTTCTCAATGGACCATGTTATCAGACGAACGAGCATCGCTTTCTCTCCCGTCAGTGTTGATGAACGGCATTATTCTTATCCGCCGATGTTTGCAGCCGTTTTAAACTCGCCCGTAAACCCGCTTCGGAGTCGATGAGAAACTGCCCGGATGTCACCACCCTGTCGCCTTCCTGCAAACCGCCGAGGATCTCGATGCGTTCCGGCGTCTGCATGCCGGTCTCGACGTCGACAGGCTGAAAGTGACCGCCAGCCAGCGCCTTGATCACACGGTTTTGCCGGCCCGAGAAAATGACCGCTTCGCGCGCCACCGTCAGCACGTCTTTTTCCGGCCCGCCGTAAATCACCACGTCGGCGAACATGTTCGGCCGCAACTGGCCGTCGTTGTTCGGGAACTTCAGCCTGACCTGCAGGGTGCGGGTTTCAGGATCAAGCTCGGGATAAATGTAATCCACCGTGCCCTTGAATACCTTGCCCGGCAACGCCGACACCCGGATTTCGGCGGACAGGCCCGGTTCCAGCCAGGTCAACTGATGATCGAACACGCTCACCGTGACCCAGACTTCGCTGAGGTCGACCAGCGCGTACAGTTCCATTTCCGGGGTGATGAACATGCCGTGTCGGACACCCAGGTTGCTGATCACGCCGTCCACCGACGACATCAACGGCAGAGTCTGTTGCGACTTGCCGGTGCGCAACACCTCGTCGACGATGTTCTTCGGGACCTCCAGCAGGCGTAGGCGCTCCTTGGCGCTCGCCAGCAGATCCGCCTGGCCGCGGCTGGCGATCACCAGTTCTTTCTGCGCGTTGACGATTTCAGGCGAGTAATATTCCAGCAACACCTGGCCCTTGGAAACGCGTTCACCCTCGGCGTGCGCGTGTATGTGTTCGACCCAGCCGGGCGCGCGGGCATGCACATGCACCACCCGGTTTTCGTTGTAGCCGACGTTACCGACCGCCTTGATGTATTTCCACAACGTCTCGCGTTTGACGGGTTCGATGCGCACGCCCATGTTTTGGACGATCGCGGACGAAATCAGAACCGTGTCGCCGCTATCGTCCCCGGCATCCTCGGCATAGACAGGCACATAATCCATGCCCATTTCATCCTTCATCGGCTTGTCCGAGGTGATCTGCGGCTTGTGCGGGTGGCGATAATACAAAGGCGTTGTACCGCCGCTTCCGTTACCGGTCCCGGTCTGCTTTTCCACCAGGTTCATGCCGCAAATCGGGCAGTCGCCCGGCTGATCGCGCACGATCTGCGGATGCATCGGGCAGACATACGCAGGATCGGTATGCTTTAGCGCATGTTCGACCGCCGTTTCCGTGCGGGAGTCGGCGGAAAGCGTCCCGGATGGATGGTCCGAACAGGCCGTTAACGCCGACAGCGCGATAAAAAATATCCAAATACTTGCCGGTTTCATGTTGAAACCTCCCAAAAGTTGCCCGGCACTAACGCCGTGCAGGTTCAAACCGCCGGTACTTGGTACCGGAAAACAAACAGCAGTTATGAAAGTGGGATCAGGCCCGGGGAGGCTTGTAGGGCAGGCGGGCGGCTTGCGGGGGATAAGACAAAACAGGGTCGGAAATTAAGGATTTTGCGGCATCAGGCAGGAAAAGGCTTATCTGGACTAACAGCCCCAGAGCCGGAGCGGGACAGTGTTCGCAACATTGAGAGGTCATTTTCCCGGAGTCCTGTTTGCAACAGTCATGCCCGGCGCCGGCTTGGCGGTCGTGCTGCCGCTCCATCCCGGCTGGCTGCTCGTGACAGGGCGGATGCCGATCCGCCTGATCCGCCTGCGTGGCGGGAAACGCGCTCCCGGCTGGGGGGAATACCAGCGCCAGGATCAACCAGATGAAAGGAATTTTCCGCATGAGGTGATTATATAGCATAATAACCGGGCAACTGTTTGTCCCAGGTCAAGCGCAACGTGGCAAAATCGGCAAACTTGGACAATCCACCCGTTTGCGGCAGCAATCTGATAGTGAATTCCGTACCCTCCCATGACGATTAACAGGCCATCACACGGTGAAATCATCCGCATCGGCGCGCAAAGCGTGGCGCCGGGGCAAAGCGCGGTGATCGAACTGCCGATCGCCCAGCTATACACGCGTACGGCCATGAACCTGCCGGTTCACGTGGTCAACGGCCTGCATCCGGGGCCGCGATTGTTTATCAGCGCTGCCATACACGGCGACGAGTTGAACGGCGTGGAGATCATCCGGCGTGTGCTGCAACAAAAAGCCCTGCGACGCCTGAACGGCGCGGTGATCGCGGTGCCCATCGTGAACATTTTCGGCCTGATACAGCATTCCCGCTATTTGCCGGACCGGCGCGACCTGAACCGCGTGTTTCCGGGGTCGCAAAACGGTTCGCTGGCCGCCCAGCTTGCGTATATTCTGCTCGAAGACATCGTCAAGAAGTGTACCCACGGCATCGACATACACACCGGTGCGCTGCATCGCAGCAACCTGCCACAGATTCGCGCCAACCTCGACGACGCCGTCACACTCGAGCTCGCCAAAGCGTTCGGCGTGCCGGTGCTGATCAACTCGACGGTGCGCGACGGATCATTGCGGGAAGCGGCGGCCGAGAACGGCGTGACGATGCTGCTGTACGAAGGCGGCGAGGCGTTGCGTTTCGACGAACTTTGCATACGCGCCGGCGTGCGTGGTGTGATGCAGGTGATGCGCAAGCTGGGTATGCTGCCGCAGCGACGCCTGAAGAGCAGGATGCAGGTCGAGCCTTTTATCGCCCGTTCAAGCAGCTGGGTGCGCGCCTCGTTGAGCGGCATTTTTCGCTCATACAAGGATCTCGGCGACTATGTCGAACGGGGCGAAATATTGGGCACTGTTTCCGATCCGTCGGACATGTTCATCGACCAGGGCTACGAAATCCGCGCCAACGACAGCGGCATTATCATCGGCAAAACCAAACTGCCGCTGGTAAGCCAGGGCGACGCGCTGTATCACATCGCGCGCTTCGCCGATGGCAACGAAGTGGCCGCCAATCTCGAAACCTTCCAGCAGGCGTTCAACGGCGACAATGTTTCTTCGGGGCAGATCAATCCGGAGATCGATCCGGAAGTGCCTGTTTGATAATTTAAAAGACTACCACGCCACGGAGGCACGGAGGAAAAGAGAGACACGGAGAAAAGATCAAAAATAAATATGAAAAACGGTAAGAAACTGTAAATGGATGTATTACTCAAGATATCATCGGACACTTGAAAAATCCAGGGCAGACCAAAACGCCGATTACCAGTGCCGAGTCTCTCAACCACCGAATGCGCCGTTCTTTGGAGACGTACGAGTTATCGATGCCAGTTAATATCGTGACTACTGCAAGTAATTAGCAAACTTAATAAGTTATTGGGAGTTAATAAGTTTTATTTCATTTTTCTCCGTGTCTCTCTTTTCCTCCGTGCCTCCGTGGTAGTCCTTTGATCTTTTTCTCTTATTTTAATCCCGTGCCTCCATGGTAGTCTTTTGATTTTTTGCTCTTATTTACCTAGCCATTCTCCCCGGCAGTCGTTGCCCGCAAGTCCTTCGAGTGATCCTTCGCCAGCAGCATGTAGATCGACGGCACAACGAAAAGTGTAAACAGTGTACCGATGGCGATGCCGCCGACCAGCACCAGGCCGATGGAGTTGCGGGCGGCGGCGCCGGCGCCGGTAACCAGGATCAGGGGGAAGTGGCCGGCGATGGTGGCGGCGGTGGTCATGAGGATGGGGCGCAGGCGGGTGAGAGCGGCTTCGCGCACGGCTTCAAGCTTGAAGCGGCCCTCGAGTTGCA
>DASVCP010000108.1:0-3415 GCA_036381555.1 Gammaproteobacteria bacterium | reverse complement strand
CCCAAAAAACCCATGCGACGCATACTGATTCTCATCCTGCTCTGTACAGTGGCCCTCGCGGGTTGTAGCGGCGGCAAGGACCTTGAGCTGCTGACAGCCGACGAAGACGCACGCCAACTCTATGAGCGAGCATCCTCCGCCCTGAACGGAGCCCGGTTCGATATCGCCATCCAGCATTTTCAGTCGCTGGAGGCCCGCTACCCCTTCAGCCCCTACGCCTTACAGGGTCAGTTGGACATGGCCTATGCCTACTTTCGTAACAACCGGCCGGAAGAAGCGATTTCCGAGGCAGATCGTTTTATCCGCTTCAACCCAACACACCCCAATGTCGATTACGCGTACTATATCAAGGGCTTGTCGAATTTTGCCCATCGCAAGCGGTTTCTGCACAAGTGGTTTCCGCGGGATCCCTCTCAGTTCGATCAGAAAGCCTTACACGATGCCTTTAACGATTTCTCTCAGCTGGTGAGACGATTCCCCAACAGCAAGTATGCGGCGGACGCGCATCAGCGACTGATTTTCATCCGCAACCTGCTGGCCAGGCATGAAATCAAGGTGGCGAATTACTACCTGAGCAGAAAAGCCTGGGTCGCCGCCGCCAACCGCGCCAACAATGTACTGCAAACCTTCCACGATACACCCGCCAATGAAGAAGCGCTGGTGATTCTGGTCAGAAGCTACCGGGAACTCGGTCTGACGGAATCGTATCAAAAAGCGCTGAACACATTGCGGTTGAATTATCCCGGCAACGACTATCTGACCGAAATCTCCCGCGAGAAATCGTAAAAACATTTCTATCCGCAGATTGCAGATAAATGCTCCTGCATGATCTGCACTTCTGACCTCCATGGACGGAGGAAAATGCCGATTTTGTACGGAACAAAATCTGCCGCCTTCCGTGGCGGTCGAGCGCAGATAAACGCAGATTGTTAAAAAGTTAACCACAGAGAGGATGGAAAAGCACAAAGACAAGCAATCCTCTCTCCCAGCCGTTCATAGTTAAAGGCCGAGAGACATACTTCAACTATATGGCACTTCCCCTCCCCAATTAATTGTTCCTATCGTTTTTTATCTGCGAACATCTGCGTACGACCGCCATGGATGGCGGAAGTGCCAATTTGCAGGAGCAATTATTGGTAATCTGTGGATAAAAGCTCTTAATCATACCCATTGGTAATGGGATAACGGCGCTCGCGGCCGAAGGCCCGCTTGGTGATTTTCACGCCGGGGGCCGCCTGGCGGCGTTTGTATTCGTTGCGGTTCACTTTTTTCACCACCTCGCGAACGATTTCCTCGTCGAAGCCGTCGGCAACAATCGAGGATATTGATTTTTCCTCTTCAAGATAAAGCTCCAGGATGCGATCCAGCACGGGGTACGGCGGCAGGCTGTCTTCATCCTTCTGGTCCGGCGCCAGTTCGGCCGAGGGAGCCCGCTCGATAACGCGCGCGGGTATCATAGCGGCTTCCCGGTCGCGGTAACGGCATAATTCGTACACCCGGGTTTTACTCACATCTTTCAATGGCGCAAAACCGCCCGCCATGTCGCCGTACAAGGTCGCATAACCTACCGCCAGCTCACTCTTGTTGCCGGTGGCCAGCACCAGCTTGCGTTTTTTGTTCGATATGGCCATCAAAATGGCGCCACGGCAGCGGGCCTGAAGATTTTCCTCGGTGGTATCGGGCGGCAAACCCCGGAAAACCGGCTGCAACGACGACAACAGACTTTCGAAGGCCGGCTCGATGCTAATCTCCTCATAGGCCACACCGAAGTTTTTTGCGATCCGGGCCGCGTCTTCCAGGCTGATGTTGGAGGTGTAGCGCGAAGGCATCATGACCGCCTCAACCCGGTCGGCTCCCAGGGCATCGACGGCGATCGCCAGCGTCAGCGCTGAATCCACGCCGCCAGACAATCCCAGCACCACACCGTTAAAACCGTTCTTGGTGACATAATCCCGCACGGCCAGCACCAGCGCCCCGTATGCCGCCGCATTATCGTCCTGAGTCCTATCCTCGCCCGTGCCGGCTTCCGATGGAGGTAGCGGCACTTTAAAACCGGCTGCGGGATCAAACTCGACAATATCCAGTCTGTCGACGAATCCGGGCGCCTGAAAAACAATATTCCCGTCGCAATCAACCGCCATCGAATGCCCGTCGAATACCAGTTCATCCTGACCGCCCACCAGATTGACATACACTACCGGCCGGCGGTTTTCGCGGCAGCGCGCCTTCAGCACCGCCCGCCTTTCCGCAACTTTGTGCAGGTGAAACGGCGATGCGTTGAGATTGACGATCAATTGCGCGCCGGCGGCAGTAGCCGCACGTACCGGTCCCGGTTCCCAGATATCCTCGCAGATAGTCACGCCCAGCCTGCAACCCCCCAGATCGACGACAACGGAGTTCTGCCCGGCCGCAAAATAGCGTTTTTCATCGAAAACGCCATAATTCGGCAGTATCTGTTTGTCATAGACATGCTGAATCCGCCCATCGGCCAACCAGGCGGCGGAATTGTATAGCCTGCCCTTTTCGTCGCGCCGCGGGTACCCGGCCAGGATGGCGATGTCGGGGACCTCCGCGGCGAGCCGCTCCATACAGTTCCGGGCCAGTTCGACAAACCCCTGTCGAAACAGCAAATCCTCGGGCGGATAGCCGGTTATCGCCAGTTCGGGAAACACGATAAGATCCGCCTTAAATTGCCGACGCGCATTGCCGGCAAAAAGGGCCATTCTGGCAAAGTTGTTTTCCAGATCGCCAACCTTGAGATTAATCTGGGCCAGGGCAATTTTAACCGCGGTTTGCATTAAGATTATGTGTCTGTATGGATTGAGCGCAGAAACCGTATTATACGTTATCGCAGCAGCAAAGCGGATTCTGGATTCCGTATTCTGAAGGTATACTGTACCTCCCATGGGCCTCGAGTTGATACAATGCGTCTGCTTATTCTGATTTTCGCGATAGCGCTGCTGGCGTTTGTCTTGAACGCGCTGTTTCGCAAGCCCGTTCCCGTTAAACGCGATCGCCCGCAAAACAAACTTGGCGAAAAAATAGTGCCCTGCTCCATGTGCGATCTACATCTCCCGGCCTCGGAGGCCTTCCAAGAAGGCGAACAGTATTTTTGTTCACGGGAACACCGTCAACAGTGGCTGGATTCGGCCTCTCGAACCCACGAACGACAATAAACGTCGTGATGCAATCCTTTTTGGAAGCCCTGCACATCAAGCTGCTCCCGCCTGAAAGCAGTTCGACCTACGCCTCTGAAGTGCGCCCATGGTATCCGGTCAGGTTGCTGGCGCTCTATCGCCTGCTCATCTCCGTGTTGTTGGCAGCCCTGTTTTTCCCCGATTTTCCGTTCAATACACTCGGCAAGCTTAAACCGGCACTGTTCGGCGCCGCCGCCTCCGTCTATCTGCTCGCCGCC
>DASVCP010000107.1:0-2463 GCA_036381555.1 Gammaproteobacteria bacterium | reverse complement strand
TCCGCAAGGTGATCGCCTGGACGCTGCCCACCAACGGCGGCGAAGTGCTGACGGTCATGGCCGCGATCCTGTTCAACTTCACCATGCCGATGACGCCCGTGCAGATTCTGTGGATCAACATGGTCACCGCCGCGACGCTCGGCCTGGTGCTGGCCTTCGAACCTCCCGAAGCCGATGTCATGCGGCGTCCGCCGCGGCCGGCGAATGCGGGCCTGCTGTCGCCTTTCCTGGTATGGCGCGTCGTGCTGGTTTCGTTGATTTTCCTGGTTTGCGGCCTGTCGATTTTCTTTTACGCGCTTGACCGGGGCCTGGACATGGAAACCGCACGCACCATGGTGGTCAACACCATCATCGTGCTCGAAATCTTCTACCTGTTCAATGTACGCTATCTGGGTTCGACCTCATTCACCTGGCGCGGCGCGCTTGGTACGCCGCCGGTGCTGATCGCAATCGGGGTTGTCGTCGCCGCCCAGTTTGCCTTCACGTATCTGCCGGTCATGCAGCGGCTGTTCGCGACGCAACCCATCGCCCTGTTGGACGGCCTGTTGATCGTCGCCATCGGCATCGCCGCCATGACGCTCCTGGAAGGTGAAAAACAGTTGATGCGCAGACTGGGAAAATTAACCGTATAGTGACAATGGAGAACTCCAATGGACAAAAAACTGAACGCCAAAGATCTGGATCCGGCGGTTTACGCGTTGTTCGACGACTATGTGCACAACGCCATCGGCCGCCGCGAATTCTTAAAGCGGCTGTCGAAATACACGGTGGCCGGCATGAGCGCCGGTGCCATCTTTGAATTCCTGGCGCCGAATTACGCGCTGGCGGAGCAGGTTAAGAAAGACGACCCGCGGCTGCAATCCGAATACGTAGAGTACGAGTCGTCCAAAGACAAGGAGGGCGGCGGCAAAATACGCGGGTTGCTGGCCCGGCCGGCAAAGCACGACAAAAAACTGCCCGGCGTGCTCGTGGTACACGAAAACCGCGGCCTGAATCCCTACATTGAGGATGTGGCGCGCCGCGCCGCCGTCGAAGACTTTATCGCGCTGGCACCGGACGCCTTGACGCCGCTGGGCGGGTATCCCGGCAACGACGACGAAGGCAGAAAGTTACAGGCCACGCGCGACCGGAACGAAATGCTGGAGGATTTTATCGCCGGCTACCAATACCTGAAAGCGCATCCGGCATGCAGCGGCAAGGTCGGCGTGGTCGGTTTTTGTTTCGGCGGCTGGATCTCCAACATGATGGCGGTGCGCGTGCCGGAGCTCGCGGCAGCCGTGCCGTTTTACGGTGGCCAGGCGCCGGTTGAAGACGTGCCGAAAATCAACGCGCCGTTGCTGCTGCATTTCGCCGAAACCGACCCGCGCGTCAACGAAGGCTGGCCAGCATACGAAGCGGCGCTGAAAAAACACGATAAACAGTACAAAGCCCACATCTATGCCGGCACCAATCACGGATTTCACAACGACACCACGCCGCGTTACGATGAGGAAGCGGCGAAACTCGCCTGGAAGCGGACGATCGATTTCTTCAACAAGCACTTAAGCTGAAAAGGAAGCGCTGAATAAGTCAGTGCTTCCTTAAAGCAGTTATATCGAAGCGGGCTTTGCCCGCTTCCGTGTCTATTAAGACTTATTTCCCCAACGCTTCCCTTGCGACGTCCACGACCGAATAAAACGCCGGCTTGGGCTGCCCATCACGGTCGAACAGCAACGGATAGTTGGTTCTGCCCGGAACCGGCCAGTTGTTCTTCCACGAATCGGCGTCGGTCACACCCCAGAATGTCACCCGCGTGACCGCGTCGCGATGATCGAGAAACACCTTGAACAATTCGCGGTAGCGCTCCGCCAGTTTTTGCTGCATCTCGGCGGGAAAACCGTCGCGGTACGGGTCCAGCTTCGGATCCCATTCCCCCCGGGTGGAAATTTCCGCGCCGTGATAGTTGTCGATGGTGGGCAGCACGTCGATTTCCATTTCCGTGAACATGACGTCGACGTCCAAGGCGGCAAATTCCGTGATGGTCTTTTCGAGTTCTTCCAGCGACGGCCAGTCGAGACCGAAATGCCCCTGGGTGCCGACGGCGGCCACCGGAATGCCCTTTGCCTGCAGCGATTTGATCAGCCGGATTGCGCCCGCCCGTTTGGCGGAGCTTTCCAGCGAGTAATCGTTGTAATACAACGCGGCGCCGGGATCGGCTTCGTGCGCGTACTGAAAAGCCAGTTCGACGTAGTCCTCGCCGATAATGTTGTACCAGGGCGATTTGCGCAGGCTGCCGTCCTCGTCCAGCGCCTCGTTGACCACGTCCCAGGCCTGTATGCGCCCCTTGTACCGCCCGACCACGGTCTGGATGTGATCCTTCATCCGCCGCAACAGTGCGTCCCGATCGGCCGGCTGGCCGTTTTCGTTCTCAAACACCCAGCCCGGCGTCTGGCTGTGCCAGACTAGCGCATGCCCGATCATGTA
>DASVCP010000106.1:0-5450 GCA_036381555.1 Gammaproteobacteria bacterium | reverse complement strand
TGAACGCCGAGGCCGTCAAAATATTCGATCGCGCCGGCTGGAAATAAACCCTTGAGTTCGCTCCCGGCCCAAGACCCGCAAACGCCGGCCGGCCTGGCCCTTGCAACCGGCCGGCAATCGGGCCGGATCCATTCTTCCCGGAGCCTGCGCTGGAGTCCCCGTTGGAGTCTGGCCGTCAGCCTGCTCGCCGTCCTGCTGGCGCTGCCGACCCTGACCATCGTCAGTTTCGTGTTCGTGCCGGCCGGGGAAATCTGGCATCACCTCGCCGACACCGTTCTTAAGGATTACGTCGTCAACTCCGTCACGCTGCTGCTGGGCGTCGGTGTTCTGAGTATGATCATCGGCGTCTGCACAGCCTGGCTCACCACTCTTTGCGAATTTCCCGGCAGACGCGTGCTGCAATGGGCACTGCTGCTGCCGTTATCGGCGCCCGCCTACATCGTCGCCTTTACCTACTCCGGCATGCTCGATTCCAGCGGTCCCGTGCAAAGCCTGCTGCGCAACGTCACCGGCTGGTCTTTGGGCGATTACTGGTTCCCGGAAATTCATTCGCTGCCGGGCGCAGTGTTTATCCTCGGACTGGTGCTATACCCCTACGTCTACATGCTCGCGCGTGCGGCGTTCCTGGAGCAATCCGTCTGCGTGCTGGAGGTCAGCCGCACCCTGGGCTGCGGACCCTGGCGGTCGTTTTTGACCATCGCCCTGCCGCTGGCGCGTCCGGCGATCGTTGCCGGCCTGACGCTGGTGGCCATGGAAACCCTGGCCGACTACGGCAGTGTGCAGTACCTGGGTGTGAGCACCTTCACCACCGGCATCTTCCGCACCTGGTTCGGGCTGGGCGATGCCTCGGCGGCGGCGCAACTGGCGGCGGTGCTGCTGGGTTTTATTTTTGTACTGGTCGTGCTGGAACGCCTGTCGCGCCGACGGGCGCGCTACGATCACACCAGCAACAAGTACTCGCGACTGCCGCGTTCACGGTTAAAAGGCGGACGCGGCGTGGCCGCCATGCTGTTCTGCCTGCTGCCGCTGACCCTGGGATTCCTGCTGCCGGCCGGACAACTGCTGCTATGGGCGCTGCAAACCTGGCACCTCGCGCTCGATTTCCATTTCCTGCTGCTGTTATGGAACAGCCTG
This sequence comes from Gammaproteobacteria bacterium, assembly GCA_036381555.1. Lineage (GTDB taxonomy): Bacteria > Pseudomonadota > Gammaproteobacteria > HTCC5015 > HTCC5015 > DASVCP01. The sequence continues at coordinate 4,316 of DASVCP010000106.1, read as the reverse complement.
TGGCTGGCGAGTGTGACCGCGATGATCGCCATCACACTGGCCGTGTTCCTCGCTTACGCGCAGCGGCTGAATCCACAAGCTTCCGTGTCGATACCCGTGCGTCTGACCGGCATGGGTTATGCCGTGCCCGGCACGGTGCTGGCGGTCGGCATGATGATCCTCGCCGGTTGGCTGGACAACCGCGTGATCGGCTGGTTGGAAAGCTGTTGCAACCTCAATCCCGGATTATTGTTGAGCGGCACGTTCATCGCCTTGATCTTCACGTACCTCGCGCGTTTCCTGTCTGTATCGCTTAACAGTGCCGAAGCGGGCTTTGCCAAGATAAAACCCTCGCTGGACGATGCCGCCCGGGTGCTCGGCAGCAGTCCCGGCCAGATCATCCGGCGCATTCATTTGCCCGTCATGCGCGGCACATTGATTACCGCCGGCCTGCTGGTGTTCGTGGACGTGTTAAAGGAACTGCCCGCCACCCTGGTGCTGCGGCCGTTCAATTTCAACACGCTGGCGGTGCGCGCCTACGAACTGGCCATCGACGAACGCCTGGCCGAAGCCGCCTCGGCCGGGCTGGCCATCGTGCTCGCCGGACTCATCCCGGTAATTCTGTTAAGCCGCTCGATCAGCCGGTCGCGACCGGGTGAAGGGACGAACCCGGTCGAACAGGCAACCACACACCAACAGTGATTCAATCGATATAATTCGTCTTTGCCCGGCGCCATCGCCTTCACAAGATTGAATTCACTCTATGGCTCAACTCGAAGTCAAAAATCTGACGGTACGATTCAAGGAGCTGGTCGCCGTCGATAACATTTCGTTTGCGCTGGAACCGGGCGAAATCGCCAGCCTGGTCGGGCCCAGCGGTTGTGGCAAAACCACCGTGCTGCGCGCCATTGCCGGCTTTCAGCTGCCCGACGAAGGCGAAGTGATCCTGCACAACCAGATCATGAGCCGCAAGGGCTGGTCGCTGGCAACCGAAAAGCGCCGGGTCGGCATGGTGTTTCAGGATTTCGCGCTGTTTCCGCATTTAACCGTCGCCGGCAATATCGGTTTCGGCCTGCGTGAACTGGACGGCAAACAACGCAAACGGCGCATTGACGAACTGCTGGACCTGGTGGGACTGGGCGGCCAGGCGGACAAACACCCGCATATGCTGTCCGGGGGCCAGCAACAGCGCGTCGCCCTGGCCCGGGCGATCGCGCCTCACCCGGCCATATTGCTGCTCGACGAGCCCTTTTCCAGCATCGACGTCGAATTTCGCGAACAACTGGCGCGCGATATCCGCAGCATCCTGAAACAGGAAAACGTCACAGCGCTGCTGGTCACCCACGATCAACTGGAAGCGTTCGCGGTCGCAGACCATATCGGCGTGATGAACGCGGGCCGTTTGCATCAATGGGCCCAGGGCTACACCCTGTACCACGAACCCGCCGATTTGTTCGTGGCCGACTTCATCGGCCGCGGCGTGCTGATAAAAGGCAAAGTCCTGGACGGCGGCCGCGTGCAGACCGATCTCGGCATGGTGGAAAACCAGAACGATGTCAAAGCGTTCCAACCGGGCGACCATGTGCATATCCTGATCCGCCCCGACGACATCATTCACGACGACGCCAGCACGCAGACCGCGCGGGTGGTCGACAAGGCCTTCCAGGGGGCGGAGTTTCTCTACACCCTCGAACTGGACAACGGCACGCAGTTGCTGTGCTTCGCGCCGAGCCATCATAACCATAAGCTCAACGAGCCGATTGGCATTCGCCTCGAACTGGATCACCTGGTCATGTTCAAGACGGCTTCATAAGTCCGGAACAAGGCGTTCATAAAACATTCATGGATGTGTAACCCCGGTTAAATCTTGCCTTGCCATGCTCCGCACAAATGTCGCGGATATCATCAATGAGCAAGTCGATGGTGTTGCTGGAACGCATGGCGGAACGCGAACTGAATGTTTGCCTTTGGTTCAACCGCGCCTGCCGCTTCCACAGCATACGCACCGGTTTCGCCATCGTCAGTTGGCTGGGTGACGGCAAGTTCTGGTACGCATTGATTCTGTTACTACCGCTCCTGTACGGCGCATCAGGTCTGAAAACCGCTGTCGCAATGACACTCGCGGGATTCGCGGGTACGGCGGTTTACAAAATCATCAAGGACAAAACCGGCAGGCTGCGCCCATGCAGCGCTCACGGGTCCATCGCCGTCGGTATCGCACCCTTGGACTTCTACAGTTTCCCCTCGGGCCATACCCTGCACGCCGTATGTTTCACCACCATCGCGGTCAACCACTTCCCCCAACTCGCATGGCTGCTGGCGCCCTTCGCTACGCTGGTCGCGATGTCCCGGGTTATACTGGGCCTGCATTATCCGACGGATGTCATCATGGGTGCGCTGATCGGTCTGGGATTAGCTTTCGCGGCCATTGGTTTTTAAGTCCCCCCTTTTATAATTTCTCATATCACTCGAACTGGCGAGGTCTTTAAGAGCGTGCGCATATTGATGGTTTCAGACGTTTATTTCCCCCGCGTCAACGGCGTTTCAACATCCATCCAAACATTCAACCACGAGTTGCGCAAGCGGGGCCACGAAATCGTACTGCTGGCGCCGGAATACCCCCAGGGGCCTGCCGACGATGAAACGGATATCGTCAGAATTCCGGCGCGGCGGGTCATCATGGACCCTGAAGACAGGATGATGTTTTACCGGAATATCCTGCAACGCACCGCCGCACTGAAAGAACACCCGTTCGATATCCTCCACATCCAAACGCCGTTCGTCGCGCATTACGCCGGCATCCGGCTTGCCAGGGCCTTAAACATCCCGGTGGTGGAAACCTATCACACGCTTTTCGAGGAATACCTGTTTCATTACCTGCCGTTCCTGCCACGTAGCGCGCTGCGCTTGGCAGCGCGGCAATTTACCCGCTCGCAATGCAACGGCACCGATGCGGTGATCGCGCCTTCCGGGCCGATGCGGGACGTGCTGCGGCGTTACGGCGTCAGCAATCGTATCGAGGTCATTCCCACCGGCATGCAAATGGAGCGGTTCAACAACGGCGACGGTGCGCGCTTTCGCGCGCAATATCGCATTCCCGCCGACCGGCCAACGCTGGTACACGTGGGCCGGATCGCGCATGAAAAAAACATCGACTTCCTGATCCACACGCTTGCCGAGGTCAGAAAAGCCGTGCCGGACGTGCTGCTGATCATCGCCGGCGAAGGCCCGGCGCTGGAACACCTTCGCCGGCTGGTCGGCCTGCTCAAACTGCAGGATAACGTGCTGTTCGTGGGCTACCTGTCCCGCAACGGCGCCCTGCTCGACTGTTACCGCGCTGGCAACGTATTCGTATTCGCCTCGCGCACCGAAACACAGGGACTGGTGCTGCTGGAAGCGATGGCGCTGGCCGTGCCCGTCGTGTCAACCGCCGTCATGGGGACCAAGGACATACTCGACGCCGGCAAGGGCGCGTTGATTGCCGAAGATAATTTGCAGGACTTTAGTGACAAAGTGGTCAAATTACTCAACAATAGCGAGCTTCGCAAACAACTGGGCGAAGAAGCAAAAGAATATGCGGCAACCTGGTCGGCCTCGGCACTCGCCGAAAAAATGCAAACCCTCTATCTGGACCTTATCGAAAAGCACGGTCGCCATTAACCGCTTTTGTTGTCATCCGCATTTAATTTTTCCAGGGAGCAATCGTCCATGAAACCCGGCAAAACCGGCCTTAGCCGCGTTATCGACGCAACCTTTTATTCCTGGGCGGGCATGCGCTATGCGTGGCGGAATGAAGCGGCTTTTCGCCAGGAAGTGATTCTGACCGCCATCCTGGTTCCCATTGCCTTATGGCTGGGTGAGGATGCGGTACAACGCGCGTTGCTGATCGGCGTTTGCCTGATCGTCCTCATCGTCGAGTTGCTCAACAGCGGCATCGAAGCCGTGGTCGATCGTGTCGGCGACGAATACCACAAGCTGTCCGGCAGCGCCAAGGACCTCGCCTCGGCGGCAGTGTTCTTCAGCCTGCTGCTGACCATGGTCGTCTGGGGGCTGGTAATTTATGAGCGGTTTCTCTGATTAAAATATTTCTCACGCAAATACCGCTCTCGGCTATCCTGCCTACGCGGCATTAGTACGTCCCTGTACGTTGGCGCGAAGCCGCGAAGGTAAAAAATAAAAAAGATAGCATTCTTTGCGATTCATAAAAATTCGCCGTCAAATAGTTTTATTGACTTCATTAGGGAACGACTCCCGCGCAAGAGTTAATAGTATTTCATTCTACGTAGTAAGATTAAATCCTTATTGATTCTTTTCTTTGCGCCTTCGCGCCTTTGCGT
>DASVCP010000105.1:0-2408 GCA_036381555.1 Gammaproteobacteria bacterium | reverse complement strand
CAATAATCAGATTTGAGGCTCACATTTTTTCTAGTACTAAATATGGAACAAGCCATATTTATGACAAACTGTTTCCAACTATTTCCGCGCCAAAAAGAAATGATTCATTAGTTCAAGGGGGAGATGCTGGTCAAAAGCGCGAATACGATCGCTTGATCCAAGCCATGGCGTTAGATCGCGATGCAGCATTAAAATCTACTTCTTGGGGCTTATTTCAAATCATGGGGTTTAATTATCAAACAGCGGGATTCGACTCTGTTGACAGTATGATTAAGGCTATGTATAAATCCGAAGGAGAGCAGCTAAAAGCATTTGCCTCTTTCATTAGCAAGAATAATCTGGTGAAGTACCTGAAAAAAGATCAACATGACTGGTCTCCCAAGTTCCGGATGAAACGGCGTAAGCCATTGTTTTCATGTTAGTGGTATTTAAATTTTGCCACTACACGACGGTTTCGAGACGGGTTCGGGTCGGGGCTTGGATATTCAGAGCGGCAAAGAGCTCCTGTTGTTCGGGCGTCAGGGTCGAGACGCCGGTGAGGGTTTGCTGAGGGAGATGGACGCGGTGGTGCTGGATACGGCGGAGCGTCTCCAGGCAACGCATCGGCGAGATCCCGGTATGGCTGGCCTGAAGGCGCTGGCGCAGGATGCGGTGCAACACCAGGGCGATGAAGCAGATCGCCGCATGGGCGCGGATCCGCTGCGGCAGGCGATGATACATCGGGGCGATGTCGAGTTCGCTCTTGAGAACCCGGAAGCCGCGTTCGATATCGGCCAAGGCTTTATAGCGGTCGATGACCTCGGCGGGAGGCAAATCCCGGACGTTGGTCACCAGGATCAGTTTGCCGTCAAAGAGCTCCGCGCACGCCTTGGCTTTGGTATCGACATCGTAAGCAAACAGTGGCGAGTCGAGGTCCAGGCGCACGATCCGGGACAGGCCGGCGTCGACGACGGCGGTGTGGAATTGCAGGGCGGCGCCTTTATCGGTGAGCTTGCGGCCTTTGAACCGTTCCCCCTGGTCCTGAGCCTCGAGTTTTTGCGCCCAGGCCTCGCCCTGTGCGAGTACCTCGGCCAGGCGGGACGCACGTTCAGCCGTTTGGGTAGCGGCGGCGAGGGCATCGTGGGCGACGATCAGGCGCCGATCTTGCCAGGTGGTCTCGCGCACCCGATCGCCGGCTTCAGGATCGGCCGGCGTCGGCGAGAAGTCCAACGCGGCTACGGGATCGGCCAGTTCCGCATAGCGCCTTGCCGGCACCGCCAGAATGTACTCCAGGCGGGTGGTCCGAGGAACCGTCAAGGCTTCCAGCGCCGCTACATTGTCCAGCGACAAGAGGCCTCGATCCGCGACCAGGATCACCCGTTGGATGGGACAGCGCTCCAATAACCGTTCCAAGAGGGGCAGGAGCGTCGGGACCTCGGCGGTATTGCCCGGAAACACCTGATGTGCGATAGGAAGTCCCTCCGCCGTCTGCACCACGCCCAAGAGCCATTGGCGCGCGATGCCACCGTCCTTGCTGCGACCGTAGCGACGCAGATCCGCGTCGGCGATGTCGCCCTCGGCACAGGCGGAAACCGTGGTCAGGTCGTAGAACACGACCGAAAGTTCGGTATCGAGCAACGGCCGGATGAGCTCGGACAAGCAGGCCTCGACGGCCTCGATCTCGTCCATCAAGGCATCCATGGCGGCCAGTAACCGGTCGTGGGTGATGGATTCCGTGGCGACGCCGGGAACAAGGGTGGTTTCCAGCCAACGCAAGATTCCGAGCTTGGAGGTCGGTTCGCACAAGCGGTTGAACACCATCACCCGCAACAACGCCTCGACCGGCACCTGGGGATGTTTGCGGCGGAACAGACGCGCTAAGGAATCCAGTTTCAACTCCCGCCACAAAAGGGTCAACGCCCAGGTATCGCCCAGCGCGCGGGCGGATTCGAAGGCGGGCTCGGGAGCCGCCAAGGGGGCGCGGCCGGTGGCGCGTAACAGGCCCTGGATCAGCGCATCCAACTCCCCGTCGAGCTGATCGAGCCGGCCCAAGGTGGCGATGGTTTTCTGGCGCGGACGGCCTTCGGCATCGCGGAAGGCTTCGACGAGTTGCACATAACGGCGGGAACCGGACCGGGTAATCTTTACGAACATGCCGCTACGGTAACACTGGCTACACTATTAAGCAAGCCATTTACTTCCATGACGTGCCACTACAGAAAGATCCGTTTTTAAGCCGCTCAAATCCGCAAAAAACCAGACCCCGCAAAGGTTCCAGCCATCAAAACTCGATTTTCCATCCTGAACTTGGGGGGTCAAACTCTTCAAAACGACGTTAAAAAAGGTGACTCTCAGTCACCTTTTTTATGCTCATGCTTGCCCGGCCGCTTTTGGGTCTATTGCAGTCCCGCGTCCGGATCCTTCCGAAG
>DASVCP010000104.1:0-8924 GCA_036381555.1 Gammaproteobacteria bacterium | reverse complement strand
GGGTGGCATTCCTTTATATTATGCTCGGCGTGGTGCCGATGCTGCTGGCCGCGGGGTTTCCCTTATGAACTATATTTTAACCCCCGCCGACCCGCCGGATCGCAAAACCATGGGCGGCAAGGCCGCGGCGCTATGCGAGTTGGGGAAGGATTTTCCGATTCCCGAGTGGTTCGTGATACGACCGCAGGCTTTTTTCGACTCGTTGAACGGTGAGTTGTCGCAGGCAGAGGCGATGGGCGAACTGCGCGTCAAACAGGAAGTACTCGATGAGATTGCAGCGGCAATGCGCATTCTGGGAACGACGGATCAATTGTTCGCCGTGCGTTCCTCCACCGTCGAGGAAGACGGCGCCGAGCTGTCGTTCGCCGGGCAATTTGAAAGTCATCTGAACGTTCCGCCGGAACAGATTGCATCGAAAGTGATCGAGGTCTGGCGTTCGGCGTTCAAAAGCGGCGTCAACGCTTACCGGGAACAGGCGAACGCGACCGGCAATCCGGTTGCACCGGCGGTGCTGGTGCAGAAAATGGTCAATGCCGAAGTGGCGGGCGTGATTTTCAGCGCCGACCCGGTTTCCGGTGACCGCGAGACCTGCGTGGTGATCGCCACCGCGGGGCTGGCCGACCGTCTGGTGGCGGGCGAAGTGAACGGCGACACTTACCATATCGACCGGGACGGCAATCTGCAATCGCAGGTTTGTGCCGGCGATGTCCCGTGCCTGGACTCGGACCGGTTGCGGCGGGTGTTGCAACTGGCGCTGCAAGCCGAGCGATTTTTCGATTGTCCGCAGGACGTAGAGTGGGCGATGGAAGGCGAACGACTGTACCTGTTGCAGTCGCGGCCGATCACCACCTTGAAAAAGGCCGGCGTCAACGGCGCGAGCCGGATTCTGTGGGATAACAGCAATATCGTCGAAAGTTACAGCGGCGTAACCACGCCGTTGACCTATTCGTTCGCGCGCTATGTCTATGAAGCCGTCTACATCGAGTTCTGCCGTCTCATGGGCATAAGCGAGAAAAAAATCGCGGCTTGCGGCAACGCGTTCAGGAACATGCTCGGTTATGTCAACGGCCACATCTATTACAACCTGCTGAACTGGTACCGGGTGTTGAGTCTGTTTCCCGGCTTTTCCGTCAACCGCGCGTTCATGGAGCAGATGATGGGGGTCGACAGGGCATTGCCGCCCGATTTGCTGCGCGGCATCGTCTCCGGCCGGCGTCCGCGTTTAAAGGAGAAGGTGTTCGACATCGTCAACATCGCGCGCGCCGTGGCCGGCATGCTACTGAATATCGCGCTGTTGCCTGTCAAAATTTCGCGCTTTTACCGGCGTCTGCAACTGGCGCTGGACCTGCGCGGGCGGCGATTGGAGGATTTGCCGCTGGACCGGCTGGCCGAACATTATCGCGCGCTGGAAGCCCGTTTGTTGAGTCAGTGGGACGCGCCGTTGATCAACGATTTTTTCTGCATGATCGCCTTCGGCTTGTCGCGAAAACTGCTGGACCGCTATGCGGGCGAGGCCGCGGAAGGCCTGCACAACGATTTCATGATCGGGCAGGGCGACATCATCAGCGCCGAACCGGCCAGGCGCATCAAGCGGATGGCCGCCATCGTCGCCGCCGATCCGGATTTGCAGGTGCGTTTATCGGGCGGTGAAATCAAACAGGCGCTCGGCATTATCGAACAACATCCCCAGTTGTCCGGGCATTACCGCGATTATCTGGACAAGTTCGGCGACCGCTGTCTGCAGGAGTTGAAACTGGAAAGCCCGACGTTGCATGACGACCCTTCCACGCTGATCGCGGCGATCGTCAACCTTTCCCGGCAGAAAAGCGGACCGGACGAATCGGCCCGGACCCCCGATCCTCTGCAAAGGCTCGGGCAAATCATGCGCGGCAAGCCGTTGCGTCATCGGTTGATCCGGCTAACCCTGAACTGGGCGAAAAAACGCATTCAACAGCGCGAGAATCTGCGCTTTGAGCGAACACGCGTATTCGGCCGCGTGCGCCGGGTATTCGTCGAGATCGGCAGGCGCCTGCATGAGCAACAACTGCTGGACGAGCCGCGCGATATTTTTTATCTGGAGGTTGCGGAGATACTGGGGCTGATCGAAGGCAGTATCACCAGTTACGACTTGCGGAATCTGGTCGCCTGCCGCCGCAAGATTGTGGAGGATTTCTCCGGACAAGCCGCGCCGCCGAACCGCTTTGAAACGCGCGGCGCGGTGTTGCCCGCATTGTTGAAGCATGATTGGATACTCGATACGCAACAGGCAACGTCAGGCGACGAAAATTCCCGTACCGGTCTCGGCTGCTGTCCGGGCGTGGTGCGCGCCGGGGTTCGCGTGATCGACGATCCGCGGGGCGCGGTGCTGGAGCCGGGCGAAATCATGGTGGCCCGGCATACCGATCCCGGCTGGATTACCTTGTTTGCCAATGCCGCCGGCATTCTGGTGGAGCGGGGCAGCCTGTTGTCGCACTCGGCCATCGTGGCGCGTGAAATGGGCATACCCGCGATCGTGTCGATCGCCGGCGTGACCGACTGGTTACGCACCGGTGATCGGGTCGAGATGGACGGCGCCACCGGTACGGTTCGACGCATACAGCAGGATGACGGGACATGAACGACAGGCGCAGTGAAGTCGAAGACAAGGCGGATTTTCAAATCATCCGTTACGCCCAATGCTGGGAAGACGCCGATGTGCTGCTGGAAGGACTGGATATACAGGAAGGCGAACATTGCCTGTCGATCGCCTCGGCCGGCGACAACAGCCTGGCGATGCTGGCGAAAAAGCCGGCAAAACTGATTGCGCTGGATTTGAATCCGCTGCAACTGGCCTGCCTTGAGTTGCGGGTGGCGGCCTATCGCAGTCTTGAACATGCCGAGTTGCTGGAGTTGATGGGTTCGCGGCCGAGCGAGCAACGCAAACGCCTGTATGAAAAATGCCGGCCCTTGTTAAAAGCCGACACGCGCGCATTCTGGGACGGACGCATGCCCGAGGTCGAGCGGCTGGGCCTGGGCGGCGTCGGCAAGTTTGAACGTTATTTTCGTATATTCCGGACTTATGTGTTGCCGCTGGTGCACGGCAAGCGAAGGGTGCGACAGATGCTGCAAGCCGCCGGCGCGGAGCAGCGGCGGCAATTCTATGATGAACACTGGAATAGCTGGCGCTGGAGGCTGTTGATCAATCTTTTTTTCTCGCAGACGGTGATGGGGCGTTTGGGACGCGATCCGGCATTCTTTACCTATGCGGAGGACAGCTTCAGCAACCATGTCGCCGGCAAGGCCAGGCACGCCATTTGCGATCTGGAGCCGCACAGAAATCCATATATGCAATGGATTTTCACCGGTACGCACGGCGAGGCGCTGCCGTATGCGTTGCGCGCGGAACATTTTGAAACCATCCGCAACCACCTCGACAGGCTCGAATGGCGGGTCATGCCGGCGGAAGCGTATGTGGAACAGTGCAGGGCGGACGGATTGAAAATCGACCGCTTTAACCTGAGCAACATCTTCGAGTACATGTCGGAGCCGGGTTACAGCCGGCTGTTGTCCGAGCTGATCAGTGTCAGCCGCCCGGGCTCGCGGTTGCTGTACTGGAATATGCTGGTGCCGCGCGCCTGCCCCGTATCGCTGCGCGACCGCTTGCGGCCGCTCGATGAGTTGTCCGGCGATCTGCACCGGCGCGACAAGGCTTTCTTTTATCGCCGCCTGGTGATAGAGGAAGTGCTTTGATCGTCAGCCTGCTAAAAATAGCGGCATGCATGGCCGGCCTGATCGGCCTGCTGGTGGCGGTAAAGTCAGCCGGCAAACGGTACGCGCTCGGCGCGGAATGGCAGCGCAAGCTGCTGCACGTGGGGCTGGGCCTGTTCAGCATGTCCTTCCCTTTCATATTTCAGCGGGCCTGGGAAGTGCTGATATTGTGCGCGGCCAGCGCCGGCGTGATGCTGTCCATCCGCTTTTTGCCGGGATTGCGCCGAAGTGTCGGCGGGAGCCTGTACGATGTGAACCGGTCTTCGTTGGGTGAGCTGTTGTTCGCCGTGTCGATCGCCCTGTTGTTCTGGCTTTCGAAAGACGAGCCGGTGACGTATGTCATTCCGATGCTGATTTTAACCCTGTCCGACGCCGCGGCCGCGATCGTCGGCGTGCACTACGGCCGCCATACCTACCGGATAGCGCAGGGTATGAAAAGTTGGCAGGGGACCGCGGCGTTTACTGTCGTGACGTTCGGGCTGAGCGTGTCGCTGTTGGCCTGGCTGACCGATTTGCCCGTGTTGCATGTTGTCATCATCGCCGCGGTACTCGCCTGGCTCGGCGCGTTGATCGAAGCGGTTTCCTGGTACGGCGTGGACAATGTTGTCGTGCCTGTCGGTCTGTACTTGCTGCTGGACCGGTTGCTGACGACGCAGCCGGCCATGCTGGCCTCGATTCTGCTCGTGTTGCTGGGCTTGACCGGATTGGGCGTCGTCACCGCCAGGAGAGCCCGTTTGAACGTACATGCGTTGCTCTCGGGCATCATTCTGGCTTTCTGTTTCTGGATCATCGGCGGTCTGCCCTGGCTGTATCCGCTGCTGGTTGTTTTCTTTACGCATGTGGTCATGGCGAAACGGCATCCCGAATCGGAAACGTTCGATATACGCGCCATACTCAGCCTGATGCTGACAGCCCTGCCGTGGCTGCTGTTATACCGCGTTTACCAAAACGACTCCGGTTATTATTTGCTGTTATTGTCGCTGGCGGTGCATTGGCAGATTAATTTTCTGTTAAGCCTGCGCGCGTTAAGGGGAAGGCCGGCTGAAATGTCCCTGCTGTTCGGCGCCAGCCTGATCGCCACGCTGGCGCTGCTTTCGATGCAGCCGCTGATCGATGGCGTAACGGCAAGAAACATGTTGTTGCTGGTTGCAGGCTTCACGATCCTGTTTCTGGGAGGATTATTGTTCCGGGTGAGCGCCGACCGGTTGAGCCGGGAGCGCTGGATCGAACAAAGCCTGTTCTCGCTGTCGGGTTCGGTGATAGGCATCTTTCCCCTGTTGCTCTCGATGCGATTGACATGAAAACCCTGCACGCATTATCCGATCTGGACCCCGGCGTGCTGTTGCCGGCCGGAGGTTTTCGGTTGCCGGATTTGCCGGCGATCGGTTCGTCCGGCGCCGAGACCAGCTGGGCGCTGGTCGAAGAAAGTACGTTGTACGCCCTCTGCTCAATATGGCTGGACCGCGCGCCCGTTTATAAAGATTACAACTGCTCGGCACTGGGACACTTTTTTGCCGTCGACAAGGCCTCCGGCCGTGCAATACTCGAGTACGCGTTCGACCGGCTGCGCGAGCATGGCAAAGACTATGTGATCGGTCCGATGAACGGCAATACCTGGCAAAGTTACCGCTTCATCACCGAAGACAGCGGGCATCCGCGATTCTTTCTGGAACCGGATTCCGATCCGTTGTGGCCGGAGATTTTTGCGGATTCGGGATTTTCGCGGATTGCCGAATACAGTTCCGCCTTGAGCGAACGGCTCGACTATCGGGACGATTCGACCGGTACGGCGCTGAATAATATTCGTGTGCACAATCTGAAAGTTCGCCCGTTCGATCTTGAACGGAGCGAGGCCGAGTTGGAGGCGGTGTATCGCCTGTCCCTTAAGAGTTTCGCGGCGAATTTTTTATACACCGGCATCGGCAGGGCCGAGTTTATGCGGTTGTATCAAAAAATTATTCCCTACGTGGTTCCGGATTATTTTCAACTGATCGAGGATAACGGCGAACTGGCGGCCTATGTGTTCGCCATTCCCGATTATGCGCAGCAGGCGCGCGGCGAACATATCGACACCCTGATTCTTAAAACCGTGGCGCGTGCGCCGGACAAGAAATATACCGGACTGGGTAACTACCTCGTTTATTACATCCATCAACTGGCCCTTAGACAGGGCTTCAAGAAAATAATCCACGCCTTGATGCACGAGAGCAACGTTTCCCGGAAAATCAGCGACAAGTCGGCGTTGACCATCCGGCGTTACAGTTTGTATGGCCGTGAACTCTGACAACATGAATCTGGCCGCGCTGTTGCGGAATAATGCCCGCTTGTATCCGGATAAAGCCTGTCTGATAACCGCAAACGCGCGGATCAGTTTTGCCGAACTGGAAGCCGGCAGCCGGCGGCTGGCGGCATGTCTCAAGCAAAATGGCGTTGAAAAAGGCGATGCCGCGGTTGTGTTTGTTCCGTTCGGTATCGAGCTTTATGTCACGCTGATCGCGCTGTTCCGGCTGGGCGCGGTGGCGGTGTTGCTCGATCCGGGCGGCGGCCGCAAGTATATCGATGCGTGCTGTTCGTTGGCGCAGCCGTCCGTTTTTATCGGCACGCCCAAGGCGCATCTGTTGCGCCTGCTGTCGCCGGCGCTCCGGCGCGTTCGCCGGGCATTGACGTTGAATGGCTGGGCGCCGACGGCCGCATCCATTCGGTTGCGGCGGCTGACAACGTTGCTCGACGCGGAAGACGATATGCGCGCCGGCGGACAAGATCCGGCATTGATCACCTTCACCAGCGGTTCCACCGGCATGCCGAAGGGCGTTTGCCGGACTCATGAATTTCTTATCAATCAGCACAATGCCATCGCTCATGCATTGGACAATGCCGCGCGGCAGATTGAAATCAATACGCTGCCGGTATTTGTATTATCGAGCATCGGCAGCGGCCTGACCGTGGTGATTCCGGAGTGCGATTTGCGGCGCCCCGGCGATATCGATCCGGGTCCGGTTGTTACACAGATTGAGGCCCAAGCGGTAAATCGGATTTTAGGCCCGCCGGCTTTCTGTCATCGCATTGCCGCTTTTCTGGATACGTCCAGCCGGCAATTGGCCGGCGTGGAAAAAATATTCACCGGAGGCGGTCCTGTATTTCCCAATCTGCTGGTGTTGTTGCAGCGGGTGTTTCCCGGCGCGGAGGTTGTGGCGGTTTACGGTTCGACGGAAGCCGAGCCGATTGCACATGTTGCCTATCGGGAAATCGGCGAAGACGATCTGCAACGCATGCGAGGCGGTGCGGGATTGCTGGCCGGTCACCCGGTTCCCGAGATTAAACTGGCGATTATCCCCGATTGCGCCGGACAGCCGATCGGACCTTTCCAGATTGATGAGTTTCAGCGCCATTGTCTGGCCGATGGACAGATCGGCGAGATCGTCGTGACCGGGGAACATGTTTTGAAACAGTATTTAGACGGTGCCTCGCCGGGCGACATTAAATTCCGGGTGGGCGACGGCATTTGGCACAGGACCGGCGATGCGGGATACCTGGATTCCCGGGGCAGGCTCTGGTTGTTGGGACGCTGCCAGGCAAAGATCGTTGCGAAAACGGAGATTATTTATCCGTTCGGGGTTGAGACGATGGCTTTGTCGCATACGGAAGTGGTTCGCGCGGCATTTATCAGGCATTCAAACCGTAATGTTTTGGCGATAGAACTTGCGGTTGGCCGGCACCCCTCGGACAAAGCGGTATTCGCTCCGCAAGTCCTGGCCGGGCTGGCGGGCGTTGACGCGGTTCATGTAGTCAAACGAATACCGGTCGACAAGCGGCACAACTCGAAAATCGATTACGTCGCGCTGGCCGGACTTTTAAACAAATTGGAGTGAAATTCACCATGGGCCTTCGGAGGAGCGGTGAGAAGCCTCAAAGCCATGCGGACGGTCTTTTTCCATCTTTTGATCGCTTGCGAAATCGCGAACAAAATATTCCTGGTTTTGGGTTATGGCGCATGGAATGCGCAGCGCGAATGTAAAAAGGCAATAACAGCAACGGTGAACCAAAATGCTTATGCCGGGAACCCTGGTTGGAAGGGAAAGGACTTTAATGCAAATATAGGATTTAGCTAAAGAAATCCGGTTCGACAATATTATTTAATGCAAACCTCGTTCCCGGTTCGGGTTATGGATGTCCGGGTAAAAGTTTGGATAAACGTTTTTGCATTTGATTAAACCCGAACGTTTGTTACCGGTTACACTATTTTTTTTGACATTTCAATAGGGCGCGGGCGGGCGGAAATTGGCGCCTGGGAGACCGGGTAAAAAAATTCCAGCTGCCCGATTAATACATTTGGCGGCTCCTGTAATTGATGTTGATCAAGTTTGCAGCGGCTCTACTACACAAGGAATTCCACAGCGTTTTTTCTGCTTATTCAATTACTTAAACACGGTTAATCATCAAGTTTCCCAGCAAATTCGGGCTTCCGTTTTAGGAATGGTCTAAAGGCGGTTCAGGTATAACCAGGACGGATTGGCAGGCATGGCCCACTACCAAACACCGGAAAAGTGTGTTAACTAAGACAGATCACCGAAACGGTGCTTTCTGAATAATGTGGTGGGGGAGAAAGATGAAAAAACTTTTTAACGGGATACTCCTGTCCGGTATGTTGTTGTCCGGCCAGGCGTTTGCGACTTACAGCTGTACGGTGTCACCAACCAGTATTTGGGGCAGCGGTTATCAGCTGGATATCACGGTTACCAACGACGGCCCGGGTTCGATCAGCGGCTGGACAGTCCAGGTTAATTTCACCGAACCGACCACTGTGACCGGCAGTTGGAACGTGACATTGGCGGGCAGCGGTACGACGACGCCCAGTTTCACCAACTGCTGCGGTTGGAACGGCAACCTGAGCCAGGGTCAGAGCACTACGTTCGGCTTCCAGGGGACTCATGACGGCAGCTTTGACTTGCCGACCTGTAGCGGCAACGATACCTCGTCGAGCAGTTCATCGTCTTCAAGCAGCAGTTCCAGTTCAAGCAGTTCGAGTTCGTCGAGCAGCAGTTCTTCAAGCTCCTCCAGCAGCAGTTCCTCATCGAGCAGCTCGTCGTCTTCCAGCTCTAGCAGCAGTTCAAGCTCTTCATCTTCCGGCGGCCTGCTGTCCTCAGCTTCGCCACCCGCGATAGAGCTGACGCGCGTTT
>DASVCP010000103.1:0-9923 GCA_036381555.1 Gammaproteobacteria bacterium | reverse complement strand
GTTGGACTATGCCAGAAGCGCGATTGAGGATGAAGAATATGAAGAAGCTCAGCGCTTTCTGAGGGAAGCACAAGTCACAGCCGAGTATGCGGCGGTCAGAAGCCGTTCAATCAAGTCTCAACAGGCGGCCGATACTATCAGGCAGGATATAGAGACGTTGCGCCAGGAACTCGGCAGTTCCTGATAGATAATGGATTATCGGATACCTTCAAAAACGGGAGATGATGTTATGAAGCAAGTATTATCGGTTCTAAGCGCACTGGTTATTCTGTTGGTTGTGGGTTGTGCGGCCAATCAGGAAAGATCGGGCCTGGTTGAGGAAGTCAGAAGTGATTTTGAAAACCTGGCAAGCCAGCCTCAAGTTGAGCAATATGCTCCGGTTGAATATGAGGCCGCCGAGAAGGAAGTACAGATATTCAATCAGCTGGTTGAAGACGGTGCCGACCAAATTGATATAGAACACCAGGCATATATAGCCAGGACAAAAATTGATATTGCCGAAGAAACCGCCAGGCTGAACGAGGCCGAAGAATACATAGCCCAGGCTGACCAGACTAGAGAAGATGTATTGCTGAATCAGCGCGAGCAGGAGATGCAGGAAGCCTTGCAGCGGGCGGAGGAGTTGGAGCAGGAGTTGACCGATCTTAAGAGCGAGCAGACGGAACGAGGACTGGTGCTGACGCTGGACAGCATTGTCTTCGATGTCGACCAGGCGGAGTTGAATCCGGGTGCCAGCCTGACGCTGGACAAGATCGCCGAGTTTTTACGGCAATATGAAAACAGAAATATCGTGATCGAGGGGTTTACCGACAGCACCGGGCCGACGGATTACAACGAACAACTTTCCCAGCACCGGGCGGAGTCCGTCAGGCAGGCGCTGGTCGCGCGCGGCATCGATGAGAGTCGCATCGAAACCCGGGGTTACGGCGAACGCTTCCCCGTTGCCAGCAACGAAGATCCTTCCGGCAGACAGTTAAACCGCCGGGTCGAGATAGTGATTTCCAGCGGCGCCGAGTTGGTTCAAGAGCGTACGTTTTAACAATTATTCTTCGAGACTGTCCGCCGATGCGGCGGACTTCCACACCCAGAGGGCCGGAACTGTATGCTGAAGATCCAGTTCCGGCCTTCGTCGTGTCGGTTGACGGGTGCAGTCGAAAAGCGGCGTCGTGGAGAGACGGGCAAAGAACTGCGAATTTGAAGTATTGGAGTGTAAGGCGGCGGCTTGGATATGGGATCGAGCGGTGAAGGGCGCGTTAAAAAATCGATACTGGTTCTTATCAACGAACGAAGCAGGCGCGGCGAAGACTTCAAGGGATCCGACTCGATTGTCAAGGCTCTGCGTCACGGCGAAAAAGTCCCGATCGCATACTATCCGGAGTCGGTGGACAGGATGAGAGAGCTGATTGAAAGGCATCATATGGAGATCGAGGCCATCCTGATCGGAGGGGGAGACGGAACATTGCATGCCGCCATCGCAAGTCTGATTAAATACGGTCTGCCAATCGGAATATTGCCGATGGGAACCGCCAATGACCTGGCAAGGACGTTGGGAATTCCGGGCGATCCGGAAGATGCAGTTCGGGTTATCCTGAACGGAAAGCTCAAGGCGATCAATCTTGGCATCGTGAACGGCGAGTATTTTTTCAATGTTGCGAATATCGGGCTGGGTGTCAGAGTCGCAAAGCGGTTATCCGGCTCGGCCAAGCGCAAGCTTGGGATCTTCAGCTACGCAAAGAGTCTGACCGACGTTTTCCGCCGTCAGCGGCCTTTTCGCGTAGTGATAGAAACTGACGACCGCCAGCTGAAACTAAAAAGTATACAGGTGGCGGTGGGCAACGGTAAATTCTACGGTGGAGGAATCGCCATCAGCGAAGACGCGGACATCAGCGAGAACGGACTGGTATTGTACAGCCTGGAACCCAAGAATATTTGGCAGGCGGCCATACTCGGCCCCTTGTTCAAGTTTGGAAAAATAAAGGGTGTCAACGGCATCACAGTGCTGCATTCGAAGAAGTTCAGGATTTCGACGGGCAGGCCGATGAAAATCAGCGCCGACGGTGAAATTGTGTCGGAGACGCCGGCTGATTTCGGTTTTTTGCCGGGCGCTCTTAACGTTTATGTGCCGGAGGTATGAGCGCATGAAATGGTTAATCGATGAACAAAGCGCGGCGATAAACGAGGTTCTTGTTTCGATAAAGAAGTCCATACATTTTTGCGAACATGCGGTTGAGCGGCTCAACGACGAGGAAACCAAACAGTTTTTTCTGCGGGAATATAAGGAGTTCAACGCGTTCCTTTCGGGACTTGTTTCCTTCGTTCGTTTTAAAGGGGAGCTTCCGCGCGATCCCGATTCCGAGCGGGAAACATTGGAGCAATGGGGGGTCGATTTTAAGGCGTTACTGTCGGAAGACGGAGAGGGCAGTTTCCTTGAGCACTACAGGGATATGCAGCAGGACCTGCTGGTCTCGGTGGAATCGGCCGGCAAGACAAACTCGATGCCCGAGAGCATCGGCGGCTTGTTAAAGGACATGGAGCGCTACGTTACTGCAACATTAAGGGATTTGCAGGAGTGGGCTTGATTGATGCTCTGTGCTTTATTCCTCATCCGAACATTGCGAGGAAACGGCCGGCCCCGGTGTCCACCGGGTAGCCGGCCTTTTTCACGTGATCGCAACCTGCCTGCAATTAGAAACCAAACTGGAGATTGGCTGACAGAATGTCCAACTCCGGATCGATTTCCTCGTCGATTTCATAGCGATCGTATTCCAGGCGCAACGCGATCGCATCGCTGAGGCCGATTCTCACTCCGGCGCCGTAAAAAAGATCGTCACCGTCGATACTTTCATCGATCTCGATAAGGACGGGACCGGTGCCGCCGAGTCGCCCTCGTACGTCGGTTTCCCAGGAAAACCATCCCAGCTTGCCGTAAATGGCGAAATTATCGGCAAGCGGTGCCGAGAAAACGCCGGCAAGCGACCAGCCTTCGATTTCCGCGTTGATGTCGCTGTCGTGGGCTTCGTCAAAATCAAGGTAAGTAAGTTCCAACCCGAAGGCTTCCGAGAACTGTCCGCCGGCAAAAACTTTGATAACTTCCCGGTCATCATCAAAGCCCGTACTGTCGTCTTGAAATTCGAAGCTGTACTGTCCATAGCCTAACCCGACATAAGCTCCGGGATCGGCGAAGGCGTGCATGGATGAGAATGCCAGTAATAAAGCTGCGGGAAACGCAAGCGCCGCTGTCCTGAGTGTCATGTTATATCCTCCGTGTTTTCAACTTGTGTCACACGTCAGATGCACAAACGATGCCATTTGACCGGATGGATATATTGGTACGTGCCTATATCGAAAGGCGAAAACTGATATATTTCCGCTGCTGAATTCAGAGGGCTGGAACGGCTATTCCTCTTGAGTGATTATGGACATGGGGCCGCCTTTTCTGGCGGTAATCGAGCTGACAATACCGATTACGATGCCGCTGGTGAAACGTTTGATAGAGTTGAATATCGCCGCTTGTAGTTTTGTCCGTGCGTTTGAAAGTCTGCCACGCACTGGTTGCCCGTCAGTCCTCGGCTTTCGCAGGTAACCGGCGACGAAACCTATGGACAAACTGAAAAGCAGTGCGGTGGGGGAGGTGATGCTGTCGATCCATACTTTTTTCAATTGCCTCCTTTCGAACGACATCAACCCCCGTTGTTTTTCCAAGTAGGCGCTTTTTTCGGCAATCTCTCTTTCGAGGTCTTTGAATCTGTGCAATTTCATAGGGTGGGGCTGAGTTGATATTCCGTGTCGGCGCCGCCTTTTTCCTTTTTTGACAGAAAATGTTGCCGGCTGTTTATAAAAAGGAGGTTGCGGCTCAATCTGCGGATCAGCAGTATTACCGGAATCAGTATCAGGGCGTTGACGATCGCCAGCAGAGTCAGCATGAACGCGAGATTCGCTCCGAATGAAGCGACCAGCCAGATTGACAGTGCCGCACATAACAGCAGCCAGCTGCTAAGCAATAATCCGGCGCCCACCAGCGCCAGTATTTGCATGGCGAAAAGGCTGAGTGCGGCCAGCCTTCCTTCCATGCTTATTAATTCGACGCACGAACCCATGTACGTCGTGATTGTCTCCAGAAGGACGGAGACTTGAGCCAGTGGGCTTTGTTGGCGTCGACGTGTTTTGTCCGAAAACCCGTCGCCGCCTGATGCCGTTTTTTTTGCGGAATCCATGCCGCCTAGCGTTTCAGCAGTGCCGCCAGCAGTACGCCGGCGCCGAATGCGATTCCGAGTGAGGCGATGGGATGTGAATGCATATATTCGCTGAGTTTTTGTGTCGTTTCCTGTGTCCGCCTTTGAACATTGTTCCTTGCGCCTTGTAATTTGATACTGGCCTGTTCGGCGGTTTCGGTCATTCTGTCGACCGCTTCATGCGCTCTTTGCGAAAAATTCTGTGCGGTTTCGCCGCTGGCATTTGTCGGACGGGAAGTAATGTTCTCTGCCATAGTTATAATTCCTCCAGTGGTCAATACTGATTAAGTAGTGTTGCAATCTATAAGGCAATAGCTATGCCAGATCAAAATGGGCGACAGGTGGTGATTGGACGTCGATTAGAGTGTCGTTGTTGGCATATTCATTCATATCAAGGTTTTAGTTTTACTCAGGGTTACGCCCAGAGCGCTTTTGCCTTACCGAGTTATAACGCGTGCTCTGCACACGGCACTCGCGGCATTTTCAGAAAGGTTCTAATTTAATGAACGTACCGACAGCATCCGGATTAGCGGGGACTCAGGTTTTTTTTCTGAATAACTTTACTCTTGGTCCCGGTTGTATGGCCGGCTTCGGCAAGATGTCTGGAAGAGATGATGTCCGGGGGTTCGGGGAGTGCTGAATACGTGTAGATACTAGGCAAGCTCCGGAGGTGGGAAACGGATGCCCGAAGCCCGCGGGAGAGCGGCCTGGCCGGACAAATTGTGCAAAATCTGCACAATTTTCAAGGGGCCGTTGTTATTGTTACAAGCACCGGTGTTGGGGCTACGGATTATTCCTGTCCTTGAGGGGTATTCAGGCATAAATTAATAGAGTATTTGCCGGATTCAATATCTTGCCCGATCGGGCATTATCCACCACACGATAGAGCGGTCTGCTTTGTGCGCAAGGCGTTGGTTCACGCGTTTAGCGGGGAACGGGCCGTCTCTTTATACGCTTTCTTACAGTGTTTTCTTTCATTTGAACCGGGTGGCATGGGGTTTGCTAATTACTCAACTGAAAACCTGAAACCTCAATTCAAGATAACTTGAGCTCGGTAAGGATCCTTTTTGCGGAATGTGTTCAATGGGTGAGAGCAACTATGTCTTGTTAGATTGGTGAGGTCTTTTGCCAGATCTGAAGAGGAGCGAATACGTGCAAAGAGATATGTTTCTATCAATGCTTAAAAACCCCGGCGACTACTATACGCATCCGGAGGAGATTCTTGAGGTAAATGATTTGAATACCATGCAGAAACGGGAAATCCTGAAGTCCTGGGTGGCTAAGGCGATAGCCGAGATCATGCAGGGCGGCGACAAAAAGAGCTTGAGAGATGTTCTGAAGGTTCTGCTGATGTTGGACGTTGTACATAAAACGTCCGAGGAGAAAGCATCCGAAAGCGAGAACGGTGAAGTCTACATGCAATCCTGACCGGGGTGTTTCCCTGACAGGGAGAATCTTAAAAAGTCGGGACTTTATTAAGATTCTTAAATGAAAATTATTTTTAGCGAGGGACGATCATGAGGGACAATTTGAACACGGGACAGTCAGTTGAATCTTCTTTTATTCCGGAAATTGGCGACATATCCATACGTAGTGGGAAAGTTTTGGCCGAGACCCGCGATCGCTACGACATAGAATCTTTCTTTGGTAAAAGCATCCAGGCCGAAAAGGTGAGAGATACGCTACGCATGTTAATGGCCGTACCGTTCCGCTCGTTGATTATTCACGGCGAAACAGGTACTGGGAAAAGTCATGTTGCCCGGATACTTCATCGCAACGGCTCTCGGGCCACCAGCCCGATGATTGAAATTAATTGTGCGGCAATCCCAGGAGAAATGATGGAGGCGCAACTTTTCGGGCATGAAGACGGGGCGTTCCCCGGCGCGAAAGGACGTCACCTGGGATTCCTGGAGCAGGCGAATGGAGGCATCCTCTTTATGGACGAGGTGACCGAATTGGACCTCGATCTGCAGACCAGGTTGCTCAAGGCGCTGGAAGCGCAGCGCTTTAACCGGATCGGAGACGACGAAGAAGTTAACATTGATGTACAGGTGATCGTAGCCAGCAACAAGGACCTCGAGCAGGCGGTGAAGGACGGCAGTTTTCTGGCCGACTTGTACCGCCACCTGAACAGTTTCAATGTTTATCTTCCGACTCTGCGAAGCCGGATGGAGGACATGATAGAAATGGTTTTCAACTTTATTGCCGAGTTCAATCAAAAAACCGGTAAAAAAGTTGAAATCGTGCCCGGCGATGTCTGGAAAATACTTTTCAGCCATCGTTGGCCGGGCAACGTCAGAGAATTACGTAATGTAATTGAAAGATGTGTTTTATTTTCGGAAAGTCATGTTTTTCCTGCTAAGTGGTTGATGCTTGACGACGATAAAAAGTCGGACGGCTCAGCTGAAAATTCATCAAACCCAACTGGAATGGAGAAGAAAATGAACAATTTTAGCGAAAATGAAATCGTAGTTAACCTCGACGGCAGCATGTCTTTGGATGAAATGGACAAGAAGATCATTGCAGCCGCGCTGGAGAAGCATCGTTATAACGTGACTGCGGCTGCCAGACTGTTGAGGACCACTCGCGAGACTCTGCGTTACCGTATTCGCAAATACGGTTTGCAGCGCAAGGCTCCGAGAAACATAGGTGCGCAACATTTGGCCGGAGGAAGCAACACGGCTAACAGCACTCATGCTTCTCAATAAATCCGATCAACGGTGATGAAAGCCATAATATGTTAACGAAGAAGACATTACATATTAGTACCGGGCCTGAAGATGCGCTCGAGTACATGGTGGATTACAGTCACCGGATCGATTGGGATGCATCCGTCAACCGGGCCATCCAGGTGGTGGGAAAAGGCATAGGACATGGTTCCCAGTTCCTGGTATGGCACCGGTTTATGGGTGTTCAGAAGAGGTTTGTTTACCATGTTGTGGAGTATGAGCCGGGATACAGGGCATTGATCCGTGGAAGTGCTTCAGGCGAATCCGGAAGTTTCCTCGATGCAATTACCGTCAACCCCACCGATACCGGCTCGGCTCTCAGCTTCGTATCCAATATGAATATTCACAATCGTTTCTACGCGTTGATCGGCAGGCAAGTCTCCGCCGGTACGGCGTATATGAGCAGTTTGCGCCACAAGACGGCTTATACTGTGAAAATATAAAGCGCCCGGCACGGAGTTCGCAGGAGCGCAAAACGGCATATGGAGAAGGAAATCTTCGCGGGTTTCCTTCCCGTAGATTTGATTGCCGGGTTGCCGGGCGGACTGAAACAGGGATTATGAATGGGTTTGGAACCTCGTTCGCTCGGACGTATAAAAATTCTTGCCCGCCATTCTCTTTTTACCCGGGTTATTACCTTAAAGGCCAGAAACTTTATTACCGTGAGGGAGACCGCCGGCTGGCCGTTGTTGCTGGGCGCGGTTGTCGCGCTGATCTGGGTTAATTCTCCCGCCTCAAGCAGTTATCATGCTTTCTGGAATATTGAGTTGGTCCTGGACCTGCACGTGGTCGGCATCCGGGAATCGTTGAGACACTGGGTTAACGACCTGCTTTTGCCCCTGTTCTTCTTCGTCATCGGGCTGGAGATCAAACATGAATTCGTCAACGGCCAGTTGTCTTCCCCGAAGCGAGCGGCACTCCCCGTGGTCACGGCTTTGGGCGGCATGCTTGTCCCGATCGCCATTTACGTTGTGTTCAATATGCGGGGCGGGGCGATCGAAGGCTGGGGTGTGCCGGTTGCAACCGACATTGCCTTCGCGTTGGCGATCGTCGCGTTACTGGGGAATCGCGTTCCCGCGGGGTTGAAAATCCTGATTCTTGCGTTCACGGCCGTCGACGATATCGGCGGGGTGCTTATTATCGCATTCGCTTTTACACCTTCGTCGGAATTTTCCTGGGTCGCTCTGGCGTTCGCGGCGTCTGTTTGTCTGGTTGTTTACCTGCTGCAACTGGCCGGTGTCCGGCGGGGCGGATTGTTTATCGGCGCGGGCATCCTGCTGGTCGGCGCCATATACCTGTCGGGAGTACATACGACCATCGCCGGAGTTTTATTGGGCTTGATAGTACCGGCCCGAGCGTTTGTCGGTCGAACGGAGCTGGCGCATTTGATACACCGCTTCAGCGGCGAGCTGGAGGAAATCAACAACAGAAGAATCCGACTTGAAAATTCCACACCCGGTTCCCCTGAAGACGAATTGCAAAAAGCCATTGAGCTCGAGAAGCTGGATGTGGCCGAAGAAACAGAACTTGGGCAACTCGAAGCGCTGATCGAGGAAGGGGAGGAGCCGACAGGCCGTTTTTCCCGCGCCGTCAATCCCTGGGTAAGTTATTTCGTATTGCCTTTGTTTGCGCTGGCCAACGCCGGCGTACCGATCAGCGGCGAAATGATCGAAGACGCCACATCCAGTCCTGTTGCCCGAGGCCTGGTGGTGGCGCTATGTATAGGCAAGCCGCTGGGTATCGTCGGCTTTGCATACCTGGGTGCAAGGCTGGGTTGGGTGCATTTGCCTGAAAGGCTCAACTGGCATCATATCATCGGCATGGGTTTGCTGGGTGGCATCGGTTTTACCGTGGCACTGTTTATCGCCAAACTGGCTTTCCTGGGAGAGCCGGCGTATCGGTATGCGCAATCGGCCGTCCTGGCGGCGTCCGTCATCAGCGGCGTCGCCGGCTATGTTTATCTGCGGGTCTTTTCCGGCTCGATCGAGAGAAACCAATTAACCGCGAATGAACGCGAATGAACGCGAATTAAATTCTGAGTGGCATTATTCGCGTCTATTGGCGTGCATTCGCGGTTGATAGATTTAAAAAAGAGAGCGCAATGGGGCCGTTGCGCTCTCCGGGTTTCCACCGTCAACGGTGATAAAGCGTTGACGATGAAGCTGACGACAGCTGAATGCTGCTTAGTTCGCTGTATATACGCACAAAACTAGTGCCCAGCACCAGGCCGAAAATCAAATGAAGAATCAGCGACAGGAAAGGCGTCATTAAGCCGTTATCAAGGCCCATAAGCCCCACGCCTGCCATAGGCATTACGATAAGGCCCATCAGCAACCAGACAACTACACCGAGAGATGTGCCTTTGGCGGCCATCGAACGGCCTGGGAGGTGAGTATAAAAGGCGCCGAAGCCGAATCCCCATAACATGGCGCCAATAACGAAATGAATCATCCAGCCCACGAGTACCGGGACGGCGAGTGCGCTGCTGAGTAACAGCACGGTATCAAGCGGGGGTATTAGCCCCATTATGACTGTGAGTAAACTGAGTGTGCTTATCACCAATGTCGCAACAAAGCCTGCAATAATGCCGCTTTTTAGCTTATTATTCACCTGTCGCCTCCCAATAGGAATACTTGGGTAAGTAAAGCAAGTGCTGTACCAGTCCGCGTTTTCGGGTTGAGTTCTCATTGCCGGAATGTCACACCCGCAGGCTTGTAAGTTCTTCAAGTTTGCGAGTAAAGAAGTGCCTGTTTGGGGGTATTTTCAATGCCTGAAGAATGCCATACATTGAAGCCTCTATAGGATTGCGGCCATTTGTTAAGGTGATTTATGGGCGAGACATGCACTAAGCGGGGTGTGCCTGTAATTGGCCCGATAATGGAAAAGAAGTTTAAGTTTTCATCACCGGATAGCGAGCTGTGTCAATGCGCACATTGGATAGAGCGTATGCCTGACCTAAAAA
>DASVCP010000102.1:0-6100 GCA_036381555.1 Gammaproteobacteria bacterium | reverse complement strand
CTGGTGTTTGGCGCGGTGGAAGACGATCCTGAACATGAGTTCCACGCACTGGCCTCGGCGGTTCTCATTCAGAAGCTGGCCGCCAGGTTGAATACCCAGCGGGAAGCGGCCGGTTTGCCAAGAGTGGATTTCCGCATCGGGGTCAATTCCGGCAGGATGCTGGCCGGCAATCTGGGCTCGGATGAGCGCATGGAATACACGGTAGTGGGCGATGCCGTCAACCTGGCATCCCGGTTGGCCTCGGAGGCCAAAAGCGGACAGATCATTATCCGGGAGGAATTGTTTATGAACCCCGGCTTATATCCGCGCGTCTGCGGCAAACCGCATAAAACCATCGCGATCCGGGGGAAATCGCACCCGGTCACCACCTATAATGTTTTTGACATTCACACAAGCTATCAGGCGACATTGGAAAGGAATCTGGAGGAAGTCGTTGCCAGTCGGAGTAAAGGTTGTGAATAGGGAGACTTCAGTTTGCCTGATGCTGTTGTCTCTTAACCTGGGGGCCTGTAGCACGCTGGGCAGCCGGCCGGAAACGGCAGTCATGTTGGGGCCGGAGCTGGTGGAGGGTATCCGTCAGCAGGTTGCGGTGACGCAGCGATTGCAGAAGCTCGAACCCGGCGATCCGGAATACGGCGGCAGGCAGGCGGAATTAAAAGCGGCCAAGGACCGGGTCTGGCAGTTCGAACGGCAGGCCATCGCCATCGCTGTACGCTACGAGCAAAAACAGCAATGGCGGGAAGCCGACCAGATTTACGCCAGGGCTTTGAAGTATGTGCCCGACAGCGAAATTCTGCAGGCCGCCCGCAAGCAAATGGAAGAGAGACGCGAAGCACGCGAGCAGACGTTGCGTGCCGAGTTGTCGATTAATGAAGGCGAGCAATTACTCAAGGACGAGCGCTCCTATGAGCAGATTGCGCAACTCAAGCCGTCCAGCCTGCTGACGCGGTTGGAGATCAACGCCTATGAACGCAAGCGCCGAACCGTGTCGGCGGAGTTGCTGACTCAGGGGAAACTGGCGATCGAGCGCCGGGACTACTCATTGGCCAGAAGATGTCTGGCGATTGCGCAAAGACTGGAACCGACAGAGGAGGTCGGCGATGCATTACAGCTTGCCGATGCCCGCCTAAACAAGACCGGTCGAGTGAGCTCGCTTCCCTCCAGGGTGCGCGAAAGCAGTCTGCAGGCGCGGATTGACGAGTATCAACAAACTCTGCAGAAGGGCGACTTAAGTCTTGCGCGGCAGCAGTTGACGCAGTTGCAGCAGCAGTTTCCCGACAATGCCGACCTTCAAACACTGGATGCGCAGTTGCGTATACTGATCGAAGCGAAGGTGGTTGCGGCGTCGCAGCACGCCAAGGTTCTGTACAGCGAGGGCAACGTGCAACAGGCGCTGTCGCTGTGGGAGGAAATCCTGCCGCTGGACCCTGACAATCCCGACCTGCAACTCAACATCTCCCGCGCCCAACGTGTCCTCGAAAACCTCCGCGCTCTGCGGGAAAAGCAATCGGGGTAAGCAAGGAGGAAGGTTTATTTTATTACTGATAACCACGGGGGACACGGGGTTAAAAACATTTATTAAAACAAAAAGAAGTACTTAAAGTTAGTTGCTGAGTACTTGATTCTCACCTTCGGATTTGGCGACTACAACTGCACAACAACTGTCACTAAAAACGTTGACTGCCGTTCGCATCATATCCAATACTCTGTCCGTAACGAGCAGCATGCCTATTCCTTCCAGTGGCAAACCGATAGCACTCAAAATAACGGCAATGGCGACCAGGCTGGCGGCGGGAATGCCGGCAACGCCGATAGAAGTCAGTAACGCGATCAGTACGATGGTGAACTGGGTGGTAAACGTCAACTCCAATCCGTAAGCCTGGGCGATAAACATTGCGGCGACACATTCGTACAAGGCCGTTCCATCCATGTTCACTGTTGCACCTAAGGGTAAGACGAAAGAAGTAACTTGGTTTGATACCTTGGCTTCTTTTTCCACGCATTCCATTGTTATTGGCAGGGTTCCGGAAGAGCTGGCGGTGGAGAAGGCGGTTAGCATGGCAGGTGCCATGGCTTTGTAGTGTCGTAGCGGGTTAACGTGGCCGATAACTTTTAACACGATCGCCAGGGTGGCAAACGTGTGAACAGCCAATGCCAGCACTACGGTAATAAAGAAAATCATTAGGGGTTTGAATGCGTCAAACCCGGTGGCTGCAACGGTCATTGCTACCAAGCCAAACACGCCGATCGGCGCAAATTTCATCACCAGCATGGTGATTGACATCATGATTTCGAAAATTCCCTGCCAAAAATCGCTGAGCGTTTGCTGTAGCCTGCCTTGCAGCCGCGAGAGATAAAAACCGAATAATAGCCCGAAGAATATCAAGCCGAGCATTTGTCCTTCTGCGGCGGCATGAACGATATTTGCAGGTACCATGCGCAGAAACACGGTTGCGATATCTTCGCTGCCTCTACCTTCAACTTGTTCCAGCTTGGACGAGATCTCGTCGTTCGAACTCAGGTTAAGCCGGTCTCCGGCGGGTTTGCCGTCGATTATGCCGGGGGTGAGCAGATTCACGAAAAGAAGGCCGATTAATATTGCTAACAGGGAAGAGAGAATGTAAAAGGTTAATGTTTTGCCGCCCAGCCTGCCCAGCTTATTGTTGCCGCCAATGCTGGAAATGCCGCATATAATGGATGAAAGCACTAAAGGCACGACCAGCATTTTCAAGCCGTTCAGGAAGAGAGTGCCGAGAAAATCAAAGACATCGTAAAGTTTTACGCCGGCAATTTGGGAGTTGACATTAATGGTTGAGCCGATGACTATGGCCAGCGATATGGCAATGAGTATTTGCCAGTGTAGCTTTAGTTTGCCCATGTGCTGTTTATCCATTTAACCTAAGAGGCTCAAGACCCATCCATGATTTCTCAACAATTGTTTTTGAGAAAACGCGGCACTCCCTGTGTCGCGGAACCTCTGGCTTAGACCAGAGGTTCTTTAGGTGACTTCAATACTTTAAATTATCGTTAAAAACAATTAAAGAACTTCCAAAGCCTTGTCGTAATCCGGTTCGTTGCCGATTTCCTCGACCAGTTGCGTATAGAGCACCTTGTTGTTCTCGTCGAGCACCACCACGGCTCTGGCCGAGATGCCTTCCAGCGGGCCGTCCTGCAGCAGCACCCCATAGTCTTTGGCGAAATCGCGCGAGCGCATCATGGACAACGCTACGACATTTTTGATGCCTTCCGTTTCGCAAAAGCGTTTCATGGCGAAGGGCAGGTCCGCCGAGATGATCAGTACCACGGTATTGTTCAGTTTCGCGGCTTTTTCGTTGAATTTTCGCGTGGAGGTGGCGCAGACGGCCGTATCCAGACTGGGAACGATGTTGAGTATTTTGCGTTTGCCGGCAAAGCTGGCCAACGTTTTGTCCTGCAGGCTTTGATCGGCCAGCCTGAAGTCTGGCGCGGTTGAGCCGGTTTTCGGTAACTCGCCATTGGTGCTGCAAGGGTTCCCTTTTAATGTGACTTTTGCCATGACTGTTTTCTCCTATTGGGTGTTTGGCTTCCTGCTGATAAATCGATTTTTGGTTTTTGCCGGTTGCGGCGGTAAAGAACGGCAATGTGTCCGATTCGTTGCACAAGCTCGGCGCTCACTTCGGACAGAAGCGAATCGATAATGCCGGTGCGTTCATCCCGGTTCTCGGCATTGACTCGTACTTTGATGAGTTCGTGATACTCGAGCGCCTGGTCCACTTCCCGGCTGATGTTTTCGGTTAAGCCGTGCTGGCCGATAATCACCACCGGTTTGGCGGGGTGCGCGAGTGCGCGTAAATGCTTTCTTTGTTTTAGCGTCAGCGGCATATCGGTGCGATAATGTTTGGCAGGCTGTAGTCTAGCATAGAGATACGATGGCAAGATCCAAAAGCAGTTCCCGATGGTTGCGGGAGCATCATGACGATGAATATGTCCTACAGGCCAGGCGGGAGGGCTACCGGTCGCGGGCGGTTTACAAACTGATCGAACTCGACGAGAAATACGCCTTGTTTCGATCCGGCATGACCATAGTTGATTTGGGCGCCGCGCCGGGAGGATGGGCGCAATATGCCGCGTTGCGGGTCGGCGAAAAAGGCCGGGTGGTTGCGTCGGATATTTTACCCATGGATCCGATCGCCGGCGTCGAATTCATCCAGGGGGACTTTCGCGAGCAGGATGTGTTTGAGCGCATCCTGGGTTGTGTCGATAACCGCGTGGATCTTGTAATTTCCGATATCGCCCCCAATATGAGCGGTATTGATGCCGTTGATATTCCCCGCGCCATGTACCTTGCCGAATTGGTTTCCGATTTTGCCGGTCATACTCTCAAGCAAGGTGGCGGACTGGTGTGCAAGCTGTTTCAGGGCGAGGGTTCGGAGGCTTGGCTAAAGAGCCTGCGAAAGGATTTCAACAAGGTTTGGGTTAAGAAACCTAAGGCGTCGCGGCCCCGCAGCCGCGAAGTGTATGTATATGCCATGGGGTTCAAAACGTGAGTTAATGCCCATGCCATTGGGAACTGAATATGATAGAGTGGTCTAAGTTTTGCTCGCTCTCTTTAGAGATACGTGTGATTGCAGTCCGCCGTCAGTCGGGGAGACCGGGCAGAGTGATTCGAGGATAAGGTATTGAGCGATTTAGTAAAAAACATTCTTTTGTGGGTCGTCATTGCTGTCGTGTTGATGTCGGTCTTCCAGAATATCGGCAAGCAGGGCGCGACCAATCAGACGTTAAGCTATTCCCAGTTTCTTGACAAAGTCGAGTCCGGCCAGATCGATCGGGTTGTTATAGACAATACCGGTCGGGAAATTACCGGCCAGCTGGATTCCGGCGATCCTTTCCGCGTCTACAGCCTGGAGGCCGATAATCCTGCCCTGATCGGCGATTTGCGCAAGAACCGCGTGGAGATCCAGATCAAGGAGCCCGAAAGTCAGTCGCTGCTGGGACAGATTTTCATCAGTTGGTTTCCCTTCCTGTTGCTGATCGGTGTCTGGATTTACTTCATGCGCCAGATGCAGGGTGGCGGGGGTCGCGGCGCCATGTCGTTCGGCAAGAGCAAGGCCAAGCTCATGGGCGAGGACCAGGTCAAGGTCACGTTCGCCGACGTGGCGGGTGTTGACGAGGCCAAGGAGGAAGTCCAGGAGTTGGTGGATTTTCTGCGCGATCCCGGCAAGTTTCAGCGCCTGGGCGGTACCATACCCCGCGGCGTGTTGATGGTGGGTTCCCCCGGTACCGGTAAAACGCTGCTGGCCAAAGCCATTGCCGGCGAAGCCAAGGTGCCGTTTTTTACGATTTCCGGTTCGGATTTTGTCGAGATGTTCGTGGGCGTGGGCGCATCCCGTGTACGGGATATGTTCGACCAGGCGAAAAAGCATGCGCCGTGCATTATTTTTATCGATGAAATCGACGCGGTCGGCCGTCATCGCGGCGCCGGCCTGGGCGGCGGTCACGACGAGCGCGAACAGACCCTTAACCAGTTGCTGGTGGAAATGGACGGTTTCGAAGGCAACGAAGGCGTTATCGTTATCGCGGCCACAAACCGGCCCGATGTACTCGACCCTGCGCTCCTGCGGCCGGGTCGTTTCGACCGGCGGGTGGTGGTGCCATTGCCCGATATTCGCGGCCGCGAGCACATTCTGAAAGTGCATATGCGTAAAGTGCCGCTGGCGGACAACGTCAAACCGATGATCATTGCGCGAGGCACGCCCGGCTTCTCGGGCGCGGATCTGGCCAACCTTGTCAATGAAGCCGCGCTGTTTGCGGCAAGAGCCAACAAGCGCGTGGTGGATATGGAGGATTTCGAGCGGGCCAAGGATAAAATCCTGATGGGCGCCGAGCGCAAGTCCATGGTGATGAGCGAAGACGAAAAGCGCATGACGGCCTACCATGAAGCCGGCCACACCATCGTCGCCAAAATGGTTCCCGGTTACGATCCGGTTTACAAGGTTTCGATCATCCCCCGGGGCAGGGCATTGGGCATTACCATGATCCTGCCGGAGTCCGACCCGATCAGCCGTTCGGTCGAATGGTGCAACAGCGCCATCTCGGTGGCGTTCGGCGGCCGGATCGC
>DASVCP010000101.1:0-3273 GCA_036381555.1 Gammaproteobacteria bacterium | reverse complement strand
GGCAATCCCGGCGGCAACGGCGGCATAGGGGTTCGAATCCGATGAACCGGCCAGGCGGACTGTCGATGTCGAGGCATTCTGCTCGTGATCGGCATGGAGAATGAACAGCACGTCCAAAGCCCTCTCGGCGACAGGGTCGATCTGAAAATCCTCGACCGGCCTTGCATACATCATATGCAGAAAATTGGCGCAATAACTCAGATTGTTGCGGGGATACATAAACGGTTCACCGATGCGGTGTTTATAACCGGCGGCGGCGATGGTCGTCATTTTGGCAATCAGGCGGTAGGCGGTTTCAATGCGATGCTGCGGGTCCTGAATATCCAGGGAATCATGATAAAAAGCGGCAAGCGAACCGACCACGCCGGTCATCATTGCCATAGGATGGGCGTCATGATTGAAGCCCTTGAAAAAATTCAGCAATCGCTCGTTGATAAGCGTGTGAGTCGTGATGGAGTTTTCAAATGCGGACTTTTGCGATTGATCGGGCAGTTCCCCGTGGATTAACAAATAACACACTTCCAAAAAGCTGCACCGCTCGGCCAACTGTTCTATCGGATAGCCCCGATACATCAATTCGCCTTTTTCGCCGTCAAGATAAGTTATCTCGCTCTTGCAACTCGCGGTTCCGACAAACCCGGGATCGTAGGTGAAGTAGCCCGACTTCTTGTTAAGTGTCGATATGTCGATTACCGGCGCGCCGTAAGTGCCTTTATAAACCGGAAACTCGTAAGTATTGCCGGACTCATCCTGAAGCGAGATTTTGGAATCGGACATGCTAACCCCTTTTTTTGGGTAGAAAAATAAACCAGCTTGTCTTGTGGACATCTGGCCACTCCAGCAGCGGCCGCAAGGGTAGTAGAAATTGAAGCCCAGCACAATCCCGTCCGGGCTCATCCAATCATGCCGAACCGACGACAGCGAGCCTGAAAAATCCCGACACCGGCTTCGGCACCAACCCCCTTGCCGGGGAGACATAAAAGCCGGCCATTCCGGACAGGATTTTTGCGCCAAAATGGAACAAAAACATCAGCAAAATTCTACATTTACACAATAAGTACTTATATTTACTATAATTTTGCTGCTATATTTCGTGTCACAGGAAATAAGGGCAAATGCCGATAAATCTACGTGGACACATTTAAGCAAAACAGCTACAAATTGGCGGGATTCATAATCGTGTTGCTGGCGCTGATGGCTCTCGGCACCGGAGTACTGCGCGATCTGGACTGGAAGGCTTATGGGCTGGGTTTACGGATCAGCCCGCCGCGAGCCCCCGCAAGCCAAATAGCCATCATTACCATCGACGATGATTCCCTGCAAGCGCTTGGCGATTGGCCATGGAGCCGGGATTTGCTGGCGCGGATGGTCCGGTTGCTGGATAAAGCCGGTGCCGCAACCATTGGTTTTACCCTGCCATTGGATACGCCGCAGAACGAAATCAGCCTAAAAACCCTGCGGGAATTCCAATCCGGACACCGCAACCAGCTTGATCAGCCAACCCGTGCATTGTTTGACCGGCTTACGCGGCAGCTGGCCACGGATCGCATCCTGGCGGAAACATTTCGCGAAAGCGGCAACACCATTCTATCCCTGCCCTATATCCAGGCCATAGTAAAACCTGACAACTTGCCCGACCTTCCTGTCGAACTGTCAAGCGGTTTTATTCAGGCCGCATCTATCGAAGGCGAACCCCCTCCGTTATACGAATACGTTCCCGA
The DNA here is from genome assembly GCA_036381555.1 of Gammaproteobacteria bacterium. Taxonomy (GTDB): domain Bacteria; phylum Pseudomonadota; class Gammaproteobacteria; order HTCC5015; family HTCC5015; genus DASVCP01. The sequence continues at coordinate 1,552 of DASVCP010000101.1, read as the reverse complement.
AGCATTTCACCCGGACCACACGCTATACATTCACAAACTAAGCACGGCAACCGATGCGATCGGCGGCAGCGTATTGTCGATGGGACCGGGCATCGGCAAGCCCGTCATGGACGGCAGCCTCAGCGCGCGCCCCCTGTTGATTCCATACGGTCAGGCTTACCTGCCTTCTTTCCCGCTACTGGTCGCCGCCAATGCCGGCAATACCAGTCAATTCAGAGCGGTCCATGGCGCGGGAGTTTACTACGGTGACAACCTTATCGAAACCGATAGCAAATTTCGCGCGTTGCCCTTCTATTACAAAACCAAAGACGGCCTGCCGGCGTTCGATGTCTATTCTTTCCATAAAGTGTTAAACGGAGACATTAAACCCGACGCGTTCACGAACAAAATTGTCATGATTGGCCTTGGCAGCAGCAACCTGGTGGACTACCTTGAGACTCCACTGGGCGAAAAAATGCCACCGGCCCTGATCGAAGCCCATACGATCTCGGCATTGCTGCAGGGAGATATTATCGCCACGCCATTCTGGACCTACTGGGCCCGATACCTGCTTTATCTGCTTGTCGCCGTATACCTGATTTACTTACTGCCGAAAGTAAACTTCGGCACCGGCCTTGCCATTACGACTTTGCTGGCAGTGATATTTTTAAACATCCACTTCGTCAGCATGGCGTTCGCATCCATATGGCTGCCGTTAACGGGATTAACCGTCGCGCTGGTTCTCGGACATGTGCTATTGGGCACCAAGCGGCTGATTTTTAATCGCATAGAGCATTACAAATCGGAGCTGCACAAATCAAACAAGCTGCTTGGCCAAGCCTACCATTTCCAGGGCCAGCTGGACCTGGCTTTCGAGAAATACCGCATGTCCCAGCCGGACGACGAACTCCTGTCACTGACGTACAACCTTGGACTGGATTATGAACGCAAGCGGCAATTCAACAAGGCTGTCAACGTTTTCCGGTTTATTCGAATGTATAAAGCCAATTACCGCGACACGCGTGACCGGATTCAGAAGAACCTGCAGACCAGCCACACGATGGTGCTGGGAAAATCGAAGGGCGAAACAGAAAGCACGCTGGTTATCGCCAAAGACGGCATTCAGAAACCGATGCTGGGCCGGTACCAGATTGAGAAGGAGTTGGGACGGGGCGCCATGGGCACCGTTTACCTGGGTTCGGATCCCAAAATCGGACGAACAGTCGCCATCAAAACCATGCCGCTATCAGCCGAATTCGAAGGAGACAAACTGGAAGAAGTCAAACAGCGTTTTTTTCGTGAGGCCAAGACAGCAGGAAGGCTGAACCATTACAACATCGTCACGATTTACGACGTCGGCGAGGACCAGGATCTTGCTTACATAGCCATGGATTATCTGCAGGGCATGGACATGTCCGGGTTCGCCAAAAAGGATTCCCTGTTGAAAGTCAGCGATGTTTTTAATGTCGTAATACAGGTTTGTGACGCCTTGAACTATGCACATGAACAAAATGTCGTTCATCGCGATATCAAACCTTCAAACATCATCTACGACCGAAGGAGCAAAAAACCC
>DASVCP010000100.1:0-2521 GCA_036381555.1 Gammaproteobacteria bacterium | reverse complement strand
CGGCCGGCCGTCAGTATAAGAGGCCGCTTACTTGAGGTGCTTGTTGACCAGTTTGGTCATTTCGAACATCGAAACCTGTTTCTTGCCGCCGAATACGTCTTTCAATTTTTCGTCAGCGTTGATCATGCGCCTGTTCTTGCTGTCCTGCAGCCCGTTACGCTTGATATAAGCCCAGATTTTCTTGGTCACCTCGGTGCGCGGCATTGCGCTATTGCCGATCACCGCACCAAGCGCCGCGCTGGGTTGCATGGCTTTCATGAATGCGGCATTCGGTTTGCGTTTCGCTCCGCTCTTCTTTTTCGCGGCGGTCTTCTTGGTAGCTTTCTTCTTTGCAGCCATTGAATATCTCCCGTTAGTGGTGTGAAGATGATGAACGGTCCGGTTTGCCTTGCCACATTGAATGGCAGGTGACGAGAGAATGCCGAGGAGAAACACTCTTGTCAATCTCTTTTAGCATCCGCGCGCCCCGGGCAAATGCGGCTTTTTGTCCTCTGTAAAAACAGCCCGCCGAACCATGTTGACCCAAATATCCGCGCCGGGTTTGCCGGCGCACGACAACGCCTTCACGCTATGCCAAACCGAAGCGAGCGCGGGCTTCATGTCTCCAGCGCAACAAGAGCAACGGGAAATCAATGGGCTAGTCGCCGAAGTTGAAGCAAAGACCGGCGTTCAGGCGCGGCAACCATCCCCGGAAACACCGATTCCCACCCCCGGTTCACCCGGGAAATGCCCGGGTTCGGACACCTTCCGCTCATCGTGCGCCGGAACCTGCATGCAGGCACGCCGCATTCGTAATTGCAAACAACGAGTCGGAAGGTTCAGTACCCCTTACCCTTGTCAAACTCGCGCAAGCCATTAATACCGCGCTGGGAACGCGATAGCGATGGCCGTCGCGTCCGCGCGATGCGGGCGCCTAGTCCCTTTTCTTGAGCTTTTCCAGAAAATGCCTGCGGAATTTCGCCACTTTCGGCGCCACAACGGCGCGGCAATACGGCTGATCAGGATTAAGTTCGAAGTACTCCTGGTGATAATTCTCGGCAAGGTAGAATATCGATGCAGGCGCGACTTCGGTCACGACCGGACCGCTCCACAGCCTGGCGTCATTGAGCCGCGCGATCACCTGCTCCGCCACTGCTTTTTGCCCGGGCGAATGGTAGAAAATAACCGAGCGATATTGCGTGCCGACATCGTGGCCCTGGGCGTTGAGGGTGGTCGGATCGTGAATCACGAAAAAAACCTCCAGGATTTCCCTGAAGGAAACGACTGCCGGATCAAAGGTGATCTGCACGACTTCGGCGTGCCCGGTCCGGCCGCCGCATACCTCCTCGTATGACGGATTGACCTTGTTTCCTCCCATGTAGCCGGATTCAACCGACGCAACGCCGTTCAAATCATCGAATACCGCCTCAAGGCACCAGAAGCACCCCCCGCCCAGCGTAGCTATTTCCTTGCCTGCCGGCACATTGTCAGTTTGCCGCATGACAGTCATCCTCGTCCTTGAACACGTTCAATCCAGCCCGGCTTGCCGGCAGCAAATTCCTGGCGGCCGCGCGATTGTTGCCGTTCCCGGTCAACCCTGGGTGTGATACCGGGTAACAAGCTCGACTTCATTTTTCGAACCGAGCACGACGCCCACGCGCTGGTGCAGGGCCTCGGGTTGAATATCGAGGATACGCTGACGGCCGTTGGTCGCCGCGCCACCCGCCTGCTCGACGATAAACGCCATCGGGTTGGCTTCATACATCAAGCGCAGCCTGCCCTCCTTGTGCCTGGCATCGCGAGGGTACATGAACACGCCGCCGCGCGACAGTATGCGATAGACGTCGGCCACCATGGATGCCACCCAGCGCATGTTGAAGTCCTTGCCGCGCGGACCGTCTTTGCCGCCAAGGCATTCGTCTATATAGCGCCTGACCGGAGGCTCCCAGTTGCGCATATTGGACATATTGATCGCAAACTCCTTGGTATCCGCCGGAATCTCGATTTTCTGCTGGGTCAACATCCAGGTGCCCAGCTCGCGGTCGAGCGTAAAACCGGCGACACCGTTGCCGACTGTCAGCACGAGAAGGGTCGATGGCCCATAAACCGCAAAGCCGGCCGCAACCTGGCGGGCGCCGGGCTGTAAAAATGCCTTTTCGTCCGGTTCCGTGACACCTTCCGGGCAACGCAGCACCGAGAAGATCGTGCCGATCGAAACATTGACATCGATGTTGGAGGAACCGTCGAGCGGATCGAACAGCAGCAAAAAACCGCCGCGCGGATAATCGCGCGGGATCTGATGCGGCTTCTCCATTTCCTCCGATGCCATCGCCGCAAGATGGCCTCCCCATTCGTTCGCCTCCAGCAGCACCTCATTGGAAATCACATCGAGCTTTTTCTGCGCCTCGCCCTGCACATTATCGGTCCCGGCGTTTCCCAGGACGCCCGCCAGGGCACCCTTGCTCACGGCATGACTGATTGCCTTGCAGGCGCGCGCGACAACCTCGATCAGCAGCCGCAATTCCGACGAAACCTTGTTGTG
>DASVCP010000099.1:0-7174 GCA_036381555.1 Gammaproteobacteria bacterium | reverse complement strand
CCCTGGCGGTCGGCAGAAAAACTGCTCCTTGCGTTTTCTGCACTTCCGCCGTCCCTGGCGGTCGGCAGAAAAACTGCTCCTTGCGTTTTCTGCACTTCCGCCGTCCCTGGCGGTCGAGCCCGGATGGACTTGTCCGGAGCTTCCTTGTTAAAGTTTCACTGGCAAACACCTCTCCCGGAGCAACGAACAATGAACGACCGCCTGAAACGAATCGCCGCCGAAACCGCCTTGCATTATGTTGAAGAGGACTCCATCGTGGGGGTGGGCACCGGTTCAACCGCCAATCATTTCATCGATCTTCTCGGTGAAAAATTCAGAAACAGAATCCAGGGGGCCGTCGCAAGTTCCGAGGCCAGCACAGAGAGGTTGAAACGGCTGGGCATCCCCGTACTCGATCTGAACTCGGTCGGCGACATACCACTCTATGTCGATGGCGCCGATGAAGCCAACAGCCTCCTCCAGCTCATCAAGGGAGGCGGTGGTGCACTGACCCGGGAAAAAATTGTGGCGTCAGCCAGCCGTAAATTTGTTTGTATCGCCGATGAATCGAAAAAAGTGGATGTCCTCGGCGCATTTCCACTGCCTGTCGAGGTCATTCCCATAGCACGCAGCTATGTTGCGAGACAGCTGGTCAAACTGGGCGGGAACCCGGAGTTGCGCCCGGATTTCAAAACAGACAACGGCAACATTATCCTCGATGTCCACAATCTGGAAATCCTGGAGCCGATCAAAATGGAGCAGGCTATTAACAACATTCCGGGTGTTGTTACCGTCGGCTTGTTCGCCATGCGTCCGGCGGATATGCTAATCCTTGGAACTCCCGAGGGTTCCCGGGTTTTGTACGCCTGATCTTCGCGAAGCTCTTATCTTAAGAATCCTCAAAAGCGAGCCTCTAAGGCACCCTGGGAGTGTGCAGACGGTCTTTCATGAACCATGCGAACCTTTATCAGTCATATCCCCAACCGTTATACTCGATACACCTTGATTGAGAGAACGCGAAGCGTTCAGATTTCGTATATGCCAACCGGAGTAAAGACCCTATGAACGGCGCCCGTTCAATACTGGCCTGCAAGAGCCTCTCCCTGCTTGCCGCGTTGTCGCTAACGATGACTTCCATCTCCGGGCAAGCGGCCGAGGATGAGTTGCTGGACCCTGAAGTCGCCTTTGTCGTAACAGCCATTGCTGTTGACGATCAAACCCTACTCGCCGACTTCCAGATTGCAGAAGGCTACTATCTGTACCGGCACCGGTTCAGTTTTGATACTGACTCGGAAGCCGTCGTGCTGGGCGAGCCCCAGATTCCACAAGGGGAAAAGAAATACGACGATTTCTTCGGCGACGTCGAAACTTACCGCCATAATGTGCAAATCACGTTGCCTTACCGGGTTTCGGGCGAATCGCCGGGCGACATTACGTTGAAAGTGGGGCTGCAGGGTTGCGCCGACCTCGGCGTCTGCTATCCGCCCGACGTTCGCACCGTTAGTGTCGGTCTGCCCGCCACCGGCGGCACTGCCGGGGCACCACCCACAAGCGGCGCTTTTGTATCCGAACAAGACCAAATCGCCAATACACTTATGCAAGGCGTCAGCCTGCTGACCCTGCTGAGCTTTTTTGGCTTCGGCCTGCTACTCGCGTTTACGCCCTGCGTGTTCCCGATGATACCGATTCTCTCCGGGATCATCGTCGGCCAGGGTAAAAACCTCTCCACCTTCAAGGCGTTTATCCTGTCACTGGTTTATGTGCTCGCCATGGCCGCTACCTACACGGTCGCCGGCGTGCTGGTGGGGTTGTCCGGTGAAAACATCCAGGCGCTGTTTCAGAATGCCTGGATATTAGGCGCGTTCGCCGCCGTGTTCGTATTGCTGTCCTTGTCGATGTTCGGCTTTTACGAGTTGCAGATGCCGGCTTCAGTGCAAAGCCGGCTCACCTCGATCAGTAACAGTCAACACGGAGGAACTTTGCTCGGCGTCGCCATTATGGGGTTTCTATCCGCACTGATCATCGGCCCGTGTGTTACCGCACCGCTAATCGGCGCCCTGATCTATATCGCGCAAACCGGTGATGCGATGCTCGGCGGCCTGGCGCTGTTCGCGTTGAGCCTCGGTATGGGCGCACCTTTGATTCTGATCGGCGCCTCCGCGGGCAAACTGCTCCCCAAAGCGGGACCGTGGATGGATGTCATTAAAAGTATCTTCGGTATTCTGTTGCTCGCCGTCGCCGTCTGGCTGCTCGAACGGGTGCTGCCGGGGCCCGTGACCATGGCGCTATGGTCCGCGTTGCTGATTGTCTCCGCCATTTACATGGGCGCGCTGGATTCTTTGCACGCAGCATACAATGGCTGGCGCAAACTATGGAAGGGGTTGGGGTTGATCATGCTGGTTTACGGCATTCTGTTGCTCATCGGCGCTGCCAGCGGCAACAGCAATCCATTCAAACCGTTACAACAACTGACAAGCGCTGAAAGCCCCGTTAACACTGATGCAGGGACGCACGAGGGGTTGGAATTCGAAGCTGTAAAAGGATTTGAGGGCTTACAGCAGGCATTATCTGAGGCATCGATTAACAATCAACCGCTGATGCTCGACTTTTATGCGGACTGGTGTGTGTCATGCAAGGAAATGGAGGCCTTTACGTTTACCGACCCCGAAGTGCAGACCGCGCTTGCACGTTTTAAACTGATTCAAGCCGATGTAACGCGCAACGACACACTGGATAAAACCCTGTTAAAAAAACTGGGTTTGTTCGGCCCCCCGGCCATCCTGTTCTTCACGCCCGGCGGCGAAGAGCTGCGTCAGTTCAGGGTTGTAGGCTTTGTCCCCGCGGAAGAGTTTAACGGTCACATACAAAAATTTCTCGAAGCTATCGCCTTATAAATCCTGCCGGCACCCCTGCGGCCAGTGCTTTGCACAGAAATGGGCGAAATAAATCTTGAAAAGCGGGACAATTACTGGCTCGGCCGGTTTGGAGCCATGGCCAGCCCCTGCGAGATCCTTATTGAAACCGAAGACCGGGCTCTGGCGGCCGAGTTACTGAAAATCACCGCCGGCGAAGCACAGCGTATCGAAAAAAAATTCAGCCGCTACCGCAATGACAGTATCGTTCACCGAATCAACAACAACCGCGGCCGGCCGGTGGCTGTCGATCCTGAGACCGCCCAACTGCTGGATTTCGCGCAAACCCTTTACCGCTTGAGCGGCGGATTGTTCGACATCACATCCGGCGTTTTACGCAAAGCCTGGACATTCGACGGCGGCAACCATATTCCCGACCACAACCTGATCGCCGCGCTGTTACCCTGCATCGGCTGGGACAAGGTGAGCTGGGAAAACTCTCAACTGTCGCTGCCCGACGGCATGCAAATCGATTTTGGCGGTATCGGCAAAGAGTATGCGGTGGACAAGGCAGTCCTGTTAGTCAAAGCCCGGAGTGATGCTCCCTGCCTTATTAACTTTGGCGGCGATCTGGCGGTTACCCGGGCACGAAACGGGGGAAGACCCTGGCAAATCGGCATCGAATCCACCCAGCAACCGCAACGGAGCTCCGAACACGTACTGCACCTGGAACGCGGCGCATTGGCCACCAGCGGCGATGTTCGACGTTACCTGCTTAAGGACGGCGTACGCTATGGGCATATCCTGAACCCCAAAACCGGCTGGCCGGTTGTTGATACGCCCCGATCCGTTACGGTCGCAGCCGACACCTGCACGGAAGCCGGCATGCTGGCCACACTGGCGATGTTACAGGGCAAAGACTGTGAAGTGTTCCTCGACACCGAAGGGGTGCGTTACTGGTGTATTCGTTGAAAAAACTATCCAACCACTGAGAGCACGACCGCCAGGGATGGCGGAAGTGCAGATCACGCAGGAGCAGCTATCTGCCAGAGCACACGGAGAAAATAAAAAATTAATTCAATGCCTTCTAAATACTCCTGAAAGTCACTTGATAATTTTTTTATACAAATTCCTTTAAAGTCTTTATAACTCTGTGCTCTCTGTGTGCTCAGTGGTTAGATATTTTTTTAGTGCGACATCAGTACCGGCAGGTTGGCGTGCTTCAATACATGGCGCGTGGTGCCGCCCAGCACAATCTCTCGCCAGCGCGAGTGGCCGTAGGCGCCCATCACCAGCATGTCGGCCTGTTTTGCAGTAGCAGCCTCCAGTAAAACCTCACCCGCGCCGGCCGGGGGTGTATGGCTGACGATTTCGACTTGGACAGGCAATCCGTGCGCTTCCAGGTATTCCAGCAACAGAGGTATTTCTTCCGCTGCCCGCCGTTCATCCGCTTCCGATACCACTGTGCCGATCAAAACAGTGTCGGCCCTTTGAAGAAACGGCAATGCGTCACTTATTGCACGAGCCGCCTCTCGACTGTTGTTCCAGCCGATGAATATCCGTTTGAAATCAAATTCAGCACGCGGAACCAGGAAATCGTCGGGCAACAACAAAACGGGGCGGCCTGCACTGAGAACGACCTGGTTCAATAATCCCGGGCCGGTTAAATATTCTCCGGTTCCCGCCCCCATCACTATCAAATCGTTCACTCGTGCGTTGGCACAGATCCTCCCGGCAGGGTCACCTTCATTGACCAACCACTTCATCGGCACTTTGCCGCTGGCGGAAACCCGGTCAAAGCTTTCTTTGGCGCGCAACTGCTGTGATTCTGAAACAGATTTCTGACTTTCAATCAATGCCGGTGTAATCTCGGGACCGTATACAGAAGCCGAAGCCCATAACGCCCAACTGTCGACGAACAAGGCATTTACCGACGCATTGAGCAAGCCGGCCACAGTCGCAGCACCCCGCAGGCGCCGTTCACCAGCTTCGAGGTGGTCTACATGCACAAGTATTTTTTTCAACGGCATGACGCTGTACTCCCCATCAAGGGATTTCTGTTCACCACAGTATCAAGCATAGTCCATGCCTGCCAATCCGTTAGAACCTATCTCAAAATGTCGTGAGTGCCGTGTGCAGCGCACGCGGTAGAGACCTCGGTGGAGGCAAAAAGGCGACCAATTCGTCAGGAACGAATTGGGACAGCCGATAGGCTGGCCCCGAAGGAAAACGCTCCACAATTATGGGTAATTGGCACGAAACTCTCAGCGGTACAGGAAACACAGTATTAGGCGCAGACAGATTTTCACTCCTTGCAAATCTGCACTTCCGGCCTCCATGGCGGTCATGGCCGAGAGCGGTAAACGTGCAGGGATGTAGGCACAGGGATGTGCCTGTGCCGCGCCGCATGGATGCGCAAGCGTGGTACTAATGCCGCGTAGGCCTGGGCAGATTTTTGCTCCTGCGAAATCTGCATTCCCGCCCTCCATGGCGGTCATTGCCGAGAGCGGTACCGTGCGCCACTATGCGATACTGGCATGAGGATAATTACGAATCCGCCTCGGGCGCCGACTTTCTGCGCTTTCTGCGCTTGACCGACTTGGCGGCCACCGCATCCAGACTTTTCTTTTCCAAGGCGTCAAGTACCGCTTTCATTTCCTTGTCCACTATCCACTCTTCGACGATCAGATCGCGCGATTCCAAAAATTTGTACAAGCTCGCCAATACCCGCCTGACCTGCTTACTGAGCTGGGACTGACTCATTTCGATGGCGCGAGCCACTTCCGAGACGGTTTCACCCTCGACCAGAACCCGACGGACGGCGTCCCGGTTGCGCGGATTCATTGTGATGGCGCTGACAGCCAGTTCAAAATGTTTTTCTTTCATCGTGATGGAATGTGTCGAAATGATCTCTAGAAGATCATTAACCCCGAACAGCCATAAATAAAGATGCAGCATTATATACATTCCTTTGTTATTAAAATAACAAAAAGGGCTTTTGACCTTACCGGCTTGCCATTAATTATTAATATTACTAAATTTTCATTAATTATTGCATATTGATATACAATATAGTATTTTTACTTCCTGATGCCTGTCAACAATGGAGCAAATAAATCGTGTGAATTACAGGGAAATCAAGGATTTATGGGAGTTACTCGAATACGCTCACTGCCACCACGGCGATTCATTGACGCATCTCCTGCTGCAAATCTCGATGCGATCCGTGTTGCTGGAGGGCATATTGCAGGGCCTGGAAGCACAACCGGCAAATAACCGTACGGCAATAACGCTCGAACCTGCCGAACTCGATCTTGATCGGCATATTGAACAATGGCAGAGCAGTATTGAGATCTCGCGTCGTTACGCCGATCCGCCCCTGGCGTTTCATTGTTTTGAAAAAGCCCTGCAAACCGCCCAACAGAAAGGGTTACGGATTGCCAGTATTCGAAAGTGAGTAATCAGGTATAACAGCTATCCACGTTGAGCCACCACCACATGCTTCATGGAAGAAGCCGCAGTCCCTTTCCACCCTCCCCTCCAGGGACTGTCCTCACGCCCCGGCCCCGCCGGGGCGTTTTTTATGGCCTCGCGCCTTCTTCTCTAAAATCAAATGAATGTCTCACGCTACGCAGATAGCTCGCTCCTGCATGATTCGCACGTGAGATATTATTCGAAGTTCTAAAATCGCCGCAGAACATGGAATCTTGCGGCAATACGTGTAAAACGGAGAAAGAAATGGCTGGGGACCGGGATTGTTCGCAATGTCTGGAATGAAGTGTCAGGATTTTGCCTGGAGCAAAAATCTGCCCCGTCGAACTGGTCGGACCTTCCAGATTCAAATCCTGACCTTCCAACAATCCAATAAAAAAACGGGCCGTAGCCCGTTATTTTTAGTGGATGGAATAGCTGGGGGACCAGGATTGTTCGCCCCTTCCCTGGGGCTCACCCCTTCGGGGCTCCCTCCGGTCGCGCCAGTTCGATCCTGTCGAACTGGTCGAACCTTCCAGGTTCAAATCCTGACTTTCTAACAGTCCAATAAAAAAACGGGCCGTGGCCCGTTATTTTTATTAGATGGCTGGGGGACCAGGATTCGAACCTGGGTTGACGGAGTCAGAGTCCGTAGTCCTACCGCTAGACGATCCCCCAAGTATAACAGCCTTGACCTCAGATCCCCTCTCCCTCTGGGAGGGGGTTAGGGTGAGGGGTTCAAGAGAGGAGGGCCAAAGAGAGGTAACCGTTCTGCTTCTGAAATAGCTTAGACTCCCCTCACCCCTGCCCCTCTCCCTGAGGGAGGCAGATTCTTGCTCCTGCATAATCTGCATTTCCGCCATCCATGGCGG
>DASVCP010000098.1:0-3658 GCA_036381555.1 Gammaproteobacteria bacterium | reverse complement strand
TACCGTAACGAAGGCAACGGCCGCTTTACCGATGTGTCCGCTGATAGCGGTGTCGCCGGCGAAGACGTATGGAGCACCTCGGCCACTTTCTTCGATTACAACCGGGACGGACTGCTTGATATTTACATTGTCAACTACCTTAAATTCCGCAAGGGCAAACGAACATTCGAGGCTCAGCAAGGTTTTGAAACGGCTTCGTCGAACTTTAACGCGACGCTGTTCGACAGCGAACCCAACAGGCTTTACCAAAACCTCGGCGGCTTCCGGTTTAAGGATATCACCGAAAAAGCCCGCGTTGACAACATCAGCGGTCGCGGCCTGGCGGCGCTTTCATTGGATTACAACAATGACGGCTTCAGTGACCTGATCGTCTCTAACGACAGCGGCTTTCCCAACGCGGTCTTCAAAAATTTACGGGATGGGACGTTTGCGGATGTCACCGAATCGCTGAATCTGCACGGCATTACGGCAACCAGTACAGTCGCGTCCGGCGATATCGACAACAACGGAGACAATGAACTTTTTTTCGGCACACTGGAAGGAGATTCCAACCTGCTGTACACCGGTTTCAGTAATTCCGGCCGGTACGTCGAAACGGCTCATGCACATGGAATCGGAGGCTCGGAATGGAATCATTTCTCAACCTTCGGGGCATTGGTACAGGATTTAAACAACGACGGCAGGCTGGATTATTTTGCCGCCAACGGCCTGACCATTCCGGACCCCGACAATCCGCGTGCACCCCTGGGTCAGCCCAACCTGATCTGGATCAACCACGACGGGCATTTCGGGGAGCCTTTGATCCTCGAAGACCGCCTGTCCAGCCGCGCCGCCGTAACGGCGGATTTCGATAATGACGGGGATCTGGACATTTTTATCGCCAACAACAATGACCTGGGCCAATTGCTGATCAATGCAGCCAGTGGTGACAACAGAAGGGGGCACTGGGTGAACCTAAAACTTGTCGGCCGTTCATCGAACCGGGACGGTTACGGGTCAAAGCTGTGGTTAACAACGGATCACGGTACGCAATACCGGGAATGGCAACATCCGGCCGGCTTTCTTGCGAACAACGATAATCGACTTCATTTCGGTCTTGGCGAATCGGAATCGATCAACACTCTTAAGGTCCAATGGCCGAACGGTGACACCTCGATATACAGAGGCCTTGCTGCTGATAATTTTTACCTGATAAAGGAAGGCGATAAGCAAGTCCAAATCATGGAGCCGCCTCCATTGCCGGGACAACACCACATATCCGCCGATACCTTTACCGCCACCCATGCACTGTACGAATTGCTGCTCGAACAAAATATTCAGGATTCGTGGGCGTTCGATATTGCAGAAACTTACCGGCACGCCGGTGAACAGGAAAAACATACTCTGCTCGAATTGTTCAGCCGCCGCAACACGCTGCCCGGCCTGCAACTGCTGACCATGGCGCTTGATGAGCCATCCCCGTCATTACGCGAGCTTGCAGTCGAAAAACTGCAACAGCGGGAAGATCCTATCTCGAACCGCTGGCTACTCAGGGCTTTTCACGACCCCGCGCCGCGGGTCCGGTGCGCGGTTGCGCGCGCTTACGAGCACTTCTTCCGGGAAGAAGAAGCCATGGTGCAACGAAAATACACGGCGCTTCGTTACCTGCTTAAATTGCTGGACGACCCCGATACGGAAGTCCAACTCTGCGCCATACTTGCTCTGCAGGAAGCCGAGCACTACCGAAGCATCGGGGGACTTTTAAGCAAAATACGAAATAATTCACAGCCGCTTCCCGCCGAAGTCGTCAATCAAAGCATTCGCGCGCTCGGTCTGATAAGGGAAGGCGAAGCCATCGATCCGCTGCTTGAGTTGTATAACCGCCCGGAAACACAAAACTCGACACGTGCTTACATTCTAATCGCCCTCAAGCGGCTGAATTATAAGCGGCTCGACACAATGTATAACGAACTGACCAGGCTTTCCGTCAAGGGGATGCAGGAAACGGCAAACAAACTGGATATTTTAAAACACATCGTTGAGCAGCCGCTGGACTCTACCGTATTCGAACCCGGACACGTCGCACAGGCCACTGGCCAATGGCTTATTAAGGCCGTAAAGCGTAAAGCACAGGATAAACAAACAATAGAGGGACTCACCTCGGCCATCCGTATTCTGACTGTAACGCAGAATGCAGACTATATGACCAGCCTCCATGCACTGCTTCAACATGATAACAGTATTGTCCGGGCCGCCGCCTATGAAGCCGTCTCCACCTTGAACCCCAACTCGCTTAACGACAGTTCCGCAAGAATCATTCGAGACATGTCTCCTGATGTTCAACAGTCTCTTTTCAAAAACTTGAACAAACGCCGAATATGTCCCCCGGCGCCTTTAATTCTGGAATATATCGATCGGATCGACTCTGTCGAAAACAAGATCGGCCTGCTCGCCTGCCATGCGGACAACATGAAAGTGCAACATGTCTTGCTCAATATCGCCAATGATCAGTCAATTCCGATCGACCTGCAAAACCGGGCATTAAGCATTCTAAGCCATCTCAAACAACACGCCCTGAAAATTCCGGCCAGCTTTTTCAAGGCCGCTGATGCGGCTGATGCCCACCGCAAAGCGTTGCTAATCACTATTCGCTCAAACCACGAAGAAACCATGTCGGCAACGGCCCCGGTTGATTTTCTGGCGGTTAAACCGGCAGAACCTAAGGAAGTTAATCTGGTCAGGCTGGACATCATCGGGCGAAATCATTACCCATGGGCAAAAGCCTATTTGGAAGATGTTATTAAAAATCAGGAACTGGAGCTTTCATTGCGAGCGGCCGCCTTGGACACCCTTTGCCGCCAAAACTCTCTCGAAACGAGCAAAACGCTATTCACCATTGCCAGGGAATTCAACGGCGAAGTTAAACTGCAAGCCATCAAGGCGCTGAGGAACCACAAAACGGCACCAATCACCAAATGGCTGCAGGATCTGGCCAAAAATCCCAAGGAACCGGCCGATACCCGTATCATGGCCGCTTACGCGCTTTTTCCGGAGGTCCGTGCCCCTTTGATCTCGATGACAAATAAATAAAGGAATGCGGGCAGAAAATACACAATAGATATACAAGCCTTCTTGATGAATACAATGATCGCGGCTTTTGTACCTTTTCCCCAGCGCGCACCCTCGAATCAAAATCGACCGTTTCAGAGCCAGATCGAGACTTTATCTAATCTTGCAACGGCCGAACAGTCAGCTGTTGGAAAACAAAAAAACAGGCTATGAAAGTACTTGAATAAAACCTATCGGCCTGCAAAAATCAGTCATCTTTGAGGGCTGGGCATTTTAGTCGCCCTCTAGCAACCAACGTTTTAGTCGATTCCAACCTGGGCGATCAAGAGCAAGAACAACGCGATCAATGCGGAACTTATCTTTAAACGTCAAAAACCGTCAAAGATTAAAAAATTTAAAGATCCATTGTAGGTAATTTCAGATCCGGAGCCGCAATGACCAACAAAAAGGGCCGAAACACACTCGAGCAGGAAATATCTTATGTCATTCCCGGGCTGTTTATACTGCCCGGAGCAGCCTTGACCGGTATCCTGACTCACCTTGTTGCCGGGCAGGCTGACTGGCAGCAGTGGTTATATATTGCCCACGCCCTTTTAGGAATCGCACTGAC